>JBCBJE010000290.1:0-6663 GCA_038523735.1 Cyanobacteria bacterium J06626_18
ATCGCGTCGTTCTTGTTTCTTCCGGAGCTGTAGGTGTCGGCTGTGTGAGGCTAGGAATTGCCGAGAGGCCGAAGACGATCGCCATGAAGCAGGCGGTCGCAGCCGTTGGTCAAGGGCGACTGATGCGCATCTATGACGACTTTTTCACCTCCATGGGACAGCCCATTGCTCAAGTGCTGCTAACCCGAACCGACTTGGTGCAGCGATCGCGCTATGTCAATAGCTACCGCACCTTCCGGCAGCTGTTGCAGTTGGGGATCATTCCCATCGTTAACGAAAACGATACCGTCGCTGTCGATGAACTTAAATTTGGCGACAACGATACCCTTTCAGCCCAAGTCGCGAGCTTGGTAGGGGCTAACTGGTTATTTCTGCTGACCGATGTAGACAAGCTGTATTCAGCCGATCCCCGTTACTACCCAGATGCCCGACCCATTCATATTGTCGACCGCATCGAAGAATTAGAGAACCTCCAGGTGCGTGTTGGCGATCGTGGCAGTCAATGGGGTACCGGTGGCATGGCGACCAAAATTGAAGCTGCTCGCATCGCTGCCAACGCCGGTGTTAGAACCGTCATCACAGACGGCCAACATCCGCAAAATCTCGTCAAAATTTTGGCTGGTGAACCGCTCGGAACTCAGTTTGCGCCGCGCCCTCTAGTCACGAATGCCCGCAAACGATGGATTGCTCACAGCGTCATCCCAGCTGGCAAACTGTATTTGGACACAGGCGCGGTCAAAGCCATTCAGCAGGCAGGCAAATCCTTACTCGCAGCCGGTATCACCGAAGTGGAAGGGGAATTTGACCAACAAGCCGCTGTCCAGCTCTGTGACGCGAGTGGCAAGGAGGTTGGTCGCGGCATCGTCAACTACAGTCACCTCGAACTCAGTAAAATCATTGGCCACCACTCCGAAGACATTCCTCAAATCCTTGGCTACGTCGGAGCCGACACTATTGTGCATCGCGATAACTTAGTGATCGCGTCGGTTGAGAATGGATGAGAGTGTAAAGAGAAAGGGATAGGGAGATGGGGAGATGGGGAGAGAGATAGTGGGTGGTGAGTAGTGAGTAGTGGGGAACCGGATTCCTGCTTGTTACTAGGCTCTTGGGAGTTTTTGGAAAACCATGTCTCAACCACCTGAGATCCTAATTTTTCGACGAAAAATGGCCCTTTACACAAAATCTGAACGCCCCCTCTCTTTAACCTTTAGCCTTCGCACCCGCCACCCTTCTCCCCACCTACGCGTCCGTTTCTCTTTCCCAAAGCTTGTAAAGGAACCATAAACGGAATTAAGCAGACATTTCTTTTTATGACAGCTCTGTTCCATGATGGGGATGCTTCTGCTTGCGGAGTTGGTGACAGGTGCTCTGTTTCACCTGTCAATTGAAATAAATGGTGCTGCGATCGATCTGCTTCAGACCTTGGTAACTATTAGAACTTGATAACTAGGAGACATCGAAGATGCCTACTGAGAATCCCACCATCTTGGTAACTGGCGGTGCTGGTTACATCGGCTCGCACGCGGTCCTGGCTCTAGAAGCAGCTGGCTACTCGGTGGTGATTTTAGACAGCCTGGAATATGGGCACAAGGAGTTAATTGAGCAGCACTGCAAAGCGAAATTGATTGTCGGCAAGACAACTGATCGCGCCCTGCTGGAACGAATTTTCAACGACTACACCATTGATGCCGTAATGCACTTTGCTGCCTACATTGCGGTGGGCGAGTCGGTAAAGCAGCCGGCTGAGTACTATCACAACAATGTTATCGGCACGCTTACGCTACTGGAAGCAATGCTGAAGGCGAATATTAAGCGATTCGTTTTTTCCTCCACGTGCGCCATCTACGGCCCACCCAAAACCGTTCCCATTCCCGAAGATCATCCCAAAAATCCCATTAGCCCTTACGCCACCAGCAAATTGATGGTGGAGCAGATGCTGCAGGATTTTACAGCAGCTTATGGATTCAATGCCGTGGTCTTCCGGTATTTCAACGCAGCCGGAGCCGATCCTCAGGGTCGCTTGGGCGAAGATCATCAGCCGGAGACCCACTTGATTCCGCTGGTGCTGCTCACCGCTCTGGGGCATCGCCAAAATATTTCGATTTTTGGCACCGACTACGACACGCCCGATGGCACTTGCATCCGCGACTACATCCACGTGTCTGATTTAGCCTCTGCCCACGTCTTGGGTGTTGACTATTTGCTCAAGGGAGGAAAAACCTCCTTTATCAACTTAGGAAATGGCAATGGCTTCTCGGTACGTGAAGTGATTGAGACGGCTCGGCAGGTTACAAGAGAACCGATTCCGGCGGTGGAATGCGATCGCCGCCCCGGTGATCCCCCTAGCTTGGTTGGCAGCAGTGAGCAGGCGCGATCGATTCTCAACTGGCAACCTCAATACGCCGATCTGAAGTCCATCATCGCCCATGCCTGGCAGTGGCACCTCAAGCGGCACAAGCGAGCGTGACATTGAAAACCTCAATACGCCAATCAGTTGATGCCAGATGCAAGGATTCTGACACTAGGTGCGGCATCCTCCAAATTCTGGTAGGCTCCTTACCCTCTTTTTGTGAAATATAGCTTGAGCCATCTAGGCTAGGACACCGAGTAGCATCCGATTGCTCAGCGTGCGGCCAGATGGCTTCGCCGTCTTGTCCTAACGGACTTGGCGACGGCTATATTAGCCAAAGAAAATCTTGTCCCAATTTCAGGGCAATCACTGAACTTTTGCAGCTAGACGAGATAGCAAGCTTTCGTCACCCCACTCAACGATGATTTATTTAGAAACCACTACAAAGCTTGATGTCATGAAGGTTTGACAGATTCAGTTGAGCATGTGCCGATGCAGGCCGAATTTGCATAGCCCTACTTAAACCGTGAGATCAACTAAATTTTTTCGGACTATGGCAGTTTCTCTAGCGTTGCCGTTAGGAACCTAAGGTACATACCATCACGTCTAGCGGGGAGGGTCTACTTGATTTCTAGGGTGTCAACTATCAAGTTGTTATTCTCTGTGGAATCTACAAACATGGCTCAACCCTCAGCAAACGAGCAGTACCTGTTGGAACTGGTCAACCGCGCTCGTAGCAATCCTTCGGCTGAAGCATCGCTACAAGGCATCGGCCTCAACCAGGGCCTAGCCCCTGGAACAATTTCTAGCAGTGCAAAGCAGCCTCTGGTGTTCAATCCCAAGCTGATTGATGCGTCCCGTGACCACAGCGAGTGGATGCTGGACACAGATACCTTTTCTCATACGGGCAAAAACGGGAGCAGCGCGGGCGATCGCATACGGGATGCTGGCTATTCGTTTACCGGCAGCTGGACTTGGGGCGAAAACATCTCTTGGCGCGGAACCACGGGAACCCCTGACGTAACTTCGTTTGTTGGGACTCAACACGTAGGATTATTCAAAAGCTCAGGTCACCGTACCAATATCCTAAATGGGACCTTTAAGGAAATTGGGATTGGTACAGTCACAGGCGAATTTAGCGGCTATAACGCCGTCATGACCACTCAAAAATTTGCTAAGTCTGGCTCATCCACATTTTTAACCGGCGTCGCGTTTGACGATGGCGTGACCGACGACGATTTTTACACCGTCGGTGAAGGACTGGGTAGCATTAATGTCACAGCAACTCGGCAATCAGACAAAGCCACCTTCAGCACCGAGACCTATGGCTCTGGCGGCTACCAAATGGCGCTGACGCCAGGCACCTATGACGTCACCTTCTCGGGTGGCGATTTATCCCAGACTGTTAAACAAACCGTCAACATCAACAGTCAGAATGTCAAGCTGGATTTGGCGACGGATCAGCTTCCCACAGATGGCGGTTCCGGCAACCCGGTGCCCGAAGGCGATACTATCGGCGAATACGGCACACTGGACCTCAACCACACCTGGCAAACGGTTGCTTTGGACGAAGCCTACGAAAACCCCGTCGTTATCGTCTCTGACCCAACTGCGAATGGGGACGACCCCGCTGCTGTACGCCTCCGTCAGGTCACTGGCAACACGTTCCAAATTCGCCTGCAGGAGCCGAACTACAAAGACGGTACGCATACCAACGAGTCCGTTTCGTATCTAGTAATGGAAGCAGGCGACTGGACACTTTCAGACGGCACACGCATTTCTGCCGGGACTCGCAACTCAAGTCGTCTAACCTCTAAAGGATTTAGTGCAGTCAATCTGCAAGACTTTAGTTCAACGCCTACGGTACTGTCCCAAATCCAAACTGCGAATGGGGGCGATTGGGTCACAACGCGCACAACGGGGCAATCCTCCCAAGGCTTCCAGGTGGCAATGCAAGAGGAAGAAGCGCTGAATAGCAGCGGACACGCCAGCGAGGAAATCGGCTGGTTGGCGATCGAACAAGGCGTTGCCTCTGATGGCGATACCCTGATGCAAGGGGGAACGACTGGCGATCGCTATACCGATAGCCGCTCTACAGTAAGTTTGGAGGCTGACTTTGATGCAGCGCCATCGGTGATTGCTAAGCTCAGTTCTTTCAACGGTAAAGACACTGCCAACCTCCGTCTCGATGACATCAGCAAGACGAGTTTCGGCGTCGGCGTCCAAGAGGAGCAGTCGCTCGATCAAGAACTCGTCCATGTTAAGCCCGAATCTGTCTCCTTCCTAGCACTGGAAGGGGCTTCTGGAACTCTGACTGGATTTGAAGTCTAATCAACAGGACTGCGCGCCTGCATCGGTTGAAAGATACCCAGGCAGGCAACTAACAGAGGCGATCGCCACCTTTCGGCGATCGCTTCTGTTTTCTCTATCGGGATAGCTGGAGCAGCACTTGCAGCAGCACATTCGCCCCGTTCTCCAAATCCCTAGGAGCGGTGTACTCTTTCACGTTATGGCTAATGCCATTGACACTCGGCACAAAAATCATTGCAGCGGGGGCCATGGGAGCAATCAAACCCGCGTCATGGCCTGCACCACTGGGCATACATTTAGTGGACAAGCCTAATTGCTGTGCTGTTTTCGCCACTCGCTCAACTAGAGCAGAGTCAAAGCTGACTGGCTCAAAACGAGCTAAAGAACGGCTGGTAATTTCCAAGTTTTCTGCTATCGCGATCGCTTCAATTTTGTTATTCATACAAGCTTCAGCCTGTTTTAGCAGAGTTTCGTCCGTATTACGGAGGTCAACAGTCAGGCAAGCCTCTTTGGCAATTACGTTAACTAGCCCCGGCTTCAGCTGGATAGTCCCAACAGTAGCAACTTGGTTCCCGCCCATAGTTAGAGCCACTTCACGAGCAGCCACTGCGATCGCACTTGCACCATAGCCAGCGTCTTGGCGTAAATGCATCGGAGTTGTCCCAGCATGGTTAGAAACTCCTTTCACGGTGTACTCTCTCCAGGCAATCCCTTGTACCCCAGTTACCACACCAATTTGTATGCCCTCCAGTTCTAAAACGGGTCCCTGTTCAATGTGTAGTTCTACAAAGGCTTTCACGGGCTGACTGCCGCAGGGAACAGTTCCGGCATAACCGATGCGCTCTAAGTTTGCACCTACGGTAGTGTCATTAATGCCTACAGTAGCTAGTGCTTCTGCTACTGGAAAATCGCCTCGGAAAACCCAACTGCCCATCATATCGGGGTGAAATCGCACCCCTTCTTCATTCGTAAAAAAGGCCACCGCTATAGAATTGCGGGTCTGGATGTTGTTTTCATTTAGGGTTTCAATGATTTCGAGTCCAGCTAATACTCCTAGGGTGCCGTCGTAGCGACCTCCAGTTGCAACTGTATCGATATGCGAGCCCGTCATTACCGGAGGGCCAGCTTCTTGACCCAAGCGAGTCGCTACAACATTGCCGATTTGGTCAATGGTGATAGTTAAGCCTAGGTCTCTCATCCAGCTAACAACCAGGTCACGCCCGGCTTTATCTTCATGGCTTAGGGCCAACCGACAGACCCCACCACCTTCAATAGCTCCAATTTTAGCCAGTTGGTCGATCCGCTTCAGGAGGCGATCGCCGTTGACACAGAGACCAGACGCTATTGGAACGTCAATCAAAGGAGATAGCATTTTGACCTCGTCGAACAAACTGATATATTACATATCACATACAACTACCAGACAACTGCGCGTTTATCTCAATGCCAATTCCCCCGACTGAAGCCCTCAACCGCACGTTTATTCGTGATAACGTCTATCAATCCCTGCTGAGGTGGATTATCGAGGGCGTCCTAGAGCCGGGTGAAAAGCTGAAGGATAAGGAGTTGGCGGCTCAGCTAGGAGTTAGTCGGACCCCTGTCAGAGAGGCGCTGCGCAAGCTTGAAGAGGAAGGTTTGGTAGAGACTGCAGCCAATCGGTGGACTCGGGTGACGTTGATTACACTGCAAGACGCCGAACAGATTTATCCGATTATTCAAGCATTAGAAACGCTAGCCCTGACTCTGGCTTTTCCTAAGCTGTCAGTTCTAAACATTCGACAAATGCAAGATGCTAACAATCAGTTAAAAGCAGCCTTAAGTAGTGATGACCCTCAAGCGGCTATGCAGGCAGATGAATCGCTGCACCAGGTATTAATTGATACAGCCGACAATATTGAACTCAAAACGATTCTTGAGCAGCTTAAAACAAAGTACAAACGTATTGAGCTGGCTTATTTCAGCAGTGCAAGTTTACTCATAGCTTCCTTTGAAGAACATCGAGA
>JBCBJE010000291.1:0-6662 GCA_038523735.1 Cyanobacteria bacterium J06626_18
CGACTATTCGAGCACTGGAGACTGACCTTACAGCCGACGGCGGGACGATAGGAGCCGTATAAACCGCGAGGTTTACGTACGGTTGCGTGAGGGCGTGGGGGTGCGATTCCCCTGCGCTACTCGACCAACTAACTAGCCCTCTGGTGAAACAAGTTGGTTAACCTTGTTGATTAAATCCAGCGTCGAGAATCCTTTCGTCAGATAGTCATCGGCGCCAACACGTTGGGCTTCGGCAAACCAGTCTTCCGATAGGCGTGAAGATACGACCAAAATGGGCATGGACAGGTTCTCCTGACGGCAGCGATCAATGAGCGTAAAGCCGTCCATATTGGGCATTTCGATATCAGTGATAACGAGAGCGGGGGCAGGGTTGACCTTCAGCCAATTCCAGGCTTCGAGACCATCGCCGCACGTGTGGGTAACGTGTCCGTAGGAGGTGAGACTAGCCTCAATGCGCCGCCGCATCAGGGCCGCATCGTCCACGATCAAAATGGTGGGAGTACTCTCGATCGCCACTGGCGTGTCAGTCTCAGACCCGCCACTGATGCCCGCACCTGGTTCGGGAGTCGCCGTGTAGAGCCACTCAATAATGTCGGTGGCATTCAACACCGGTACGAGTGTTCCGTCTGGCTGCAGGCTAATTCCTAAGAGTCCTTCCGGAGGCTGTAAGGGAGTCGGCAGTGCATTAATGAGTAGATCAGACTGGCCGAGTAAATCATCGGCAATTAGCCATGCCCCTTGATTAAGATTTGAGGAATGAACGTAGGCACAGACCGCGGTTGCGTCCAGCGCCCGTTCACCCCGCTGCGGTTGCCAGTATTCCAGTAAATCAAGCCCTGGAATTGCCGTATCGTCTTGCTCGATTTGCCAGGAATAGGCGGCATCTGGTTCTTTCACCCGCATTGCTTGCAGGCTTTCGAGAATAGCCGCATTTCTAACATCTTCAGTGGGGACCGCAAAGGTGCGATCGCTCGCCCTCAGCAACATACAGGGCACCAGCAAGTGGGGAACAGGAAACTGGAGCGAAAACGTCGTGCCCCGGCCCAAACTGGTCTCGACAGTTAATTTGCCTCCCAGCTTAGCCACTTGAGCAGCCACGACATCCATCCCTACGCCGCGACCCGAAATATCGCTAACCTCAGTTTCAGAACTAAAACCAGGCTGGCAAATGACCGCCAGTAAATTAGCTGGGGTCGAAGTATCATTCAGCGGTAGGCTAAGCGCTTGGGCGCGATGACAAATCGCCTGGGCATCCATCCCCCGCCCATCATCCTGCAAGCTGAGTCGGTAGAGGTTGCCCAAACGCTGTAGCGATAAGGTTAGGGTGCCTTGCTCTGGCTTGCCTAGTGCTTGACGATCCGCTGGCAATTCCAGAGCGTGGTCAAAGGCATTCCGAATTAAGTGGAGTAAGGCGGGTTCTAGGCTCCGGGCACTGCCTACATCCAATTCGGTGTGTTCGCCCTGAATCATCAATTTGGCTGGCTTTTTGAAACGCGTGGTCAGGTCGCGCAAAATCGCCCGTGATCGAAATGCCAGATTACGAAACGGTACTAGGCGGCTCTCTTCTACCGTGGCTTGGAGCTTCAGGATATTTCGATCCAGAAACTGCAGGCTGTCGGTCATTTGCTTCGCCGATTTTTCGGTTTCAGCCCCCAACTCAGAAAGGCGGAGGCTGGTTTCCAGTAGTCGGTTAATAGTGACATAGCCTTGCCGATAGCGTTCTGGCGTGGGACCGGTCTGGCGAGCGTTCAGTCTGAGATTATCAACTAGAGCATAGTCATCTTGAATCTGCCGCAGACGGGTAATATGCTGAACCCCTTCTTTGGCCAGGGAAGCCAGCTGTAGAATCTGGGATTGCAACACATCGTAGATGCCTTGAGTGCTCCTGACAGACAGCAAAGCATTAATGAGATCCTGAGCCGAGCGATCGAGCCTCTCCAAAGGGACCGGAATCTGAATTTGCTCGGTTGATTCGGGAACCTCGGTAGTCGAGGAGGAGGCCGCCGCTTCAGCAGAAGGCGATGTATCGGCATCGGTCTCAGCATCGGTGTCGAGGGCCTCAGCCAACAGATTGATCAGCCAGGTGTCAGACGTTGCATCCTCAACCGTAGGAGACGGCTCTTGACTCTCAGCTCCTGCCATTTCTGGGTCAAGTGCTGTCAGCACATCGAGAGCCTCAGCTTGAGAGGGTACGTCAGCAGCAGGGTCTTCTACTAGAAAAATTTCGGGCTGCTCTTGTCCGGACTCAGGAGCAGCTGTCCCATTCATCTGTGTTCCTGCACCATTGAGCGTAGGTACCTCCTCTGAAGCAGGCTGAGCGGCAGTATCGGCAGGCAGTTCTGGCGTAGCATCAGACCTTGTAGAGGCCAAACTGAGGCCAGCCTCGGGGGGGGCGTCTTCGCCCTGAGCTGTATTGGGAGTGTTCCCCGCCTCCTGAGTCGGCGTCGATTCGGAGGTGCCCCAATCCAAACCGGCAGAATCTTCAACTGCCATTGACGCTGCTTCAGAAACTACAGTCGCCGCATCGGTTCTGGCTGCATCCTGGTTTGCTTCCGAGATAGCTCGGTCAATGGCGGCAAGGGTTTCCGGATCGTCGATCGCCTCAAGATCGGCTGCAGCAGGTGTCGTCTCACTCGTGGCTTCTAAGGACGATGGGATTGTGTCAGTGGCAGTCACATCTGGATCATCCGCGGCTAGGGTGTCTTCCAAGCTGCCAAATCCATCCAAGAAGGTGTCCATATCGGTGAACACATCGGTCATGTCCGCTGAGTCATCAGTTGAGTCGGCGGTCGGACTCGCCACCCCATACTCCTCTGTAAGGGTTCCTGGAAACAGGGGCGCTGGCGCTGGTTCAGCGGTACGCTCAGAAATATCCAGGGAAAAGGAGACGGCCTCGCCGCCAGCGCGGGCACAGGCTTTAAGGGCTTGGACCAGACGCGGCCATTGAGTCCGCCACACGGCCTCATTGAGCTCACTCATCAACGTTTCTGCCTGTTGGAGCAAATCGCCCCAGCCCGAAGACAATTGCAAATCCCGACCAATTTGGTAAAGCTGGTCGATACTGTTACGGGCAGTCTGCAGAAGACTCTCAGGCAAAGCCGCCCCACCAGGAAGGTTCTCTAACGCAATTTCAAGATCTAGCACCACTAGATCTAACCCCTGCTGAGCAAACTCCTGTTGAATTTGTTTCTGCTGACTCCACTGCGGTAAGTAACGTTCCTGAATCTGCGATCGCAACACCTGAATTCGCTGCACCGACGGTTCGACTTGAGCGCGGGCAGCCTCACCCGTGACTTCAATCGGCAGCGTCGCGGCCAACAGTTCGCCTGATTCCACAAGCACTTCGGCTAGCTGGCCATCTTCTAGCGGGGGCGATGTTTCTAGATGCCGTAAGTCGGAAAGCAAGTCTTCCAGCACGGTGGACACTTGCAAAATAGCATCGGCTCCAACCGTAACGGCTCCCCCCTTAATCGTATGAATCGCCCGATAAAGCGTCTGGATGTCGTTGCTCCAGGTCTCAGGTTGCAGACGACCCGATTGATCAAGATAGGTCTGCAGCCCTTTCTGGGTATCCACGTCAAACATGCTGCGGAGTTCTTGCTGCAGTTGCGCTTCCATCGGGTCTTCGAATTCACCGACGGAGTCAGCTGTGTGGGCCGGAGCCTTGGGCACATTTTCAGGATTGGGCATGGTTGAACATTAGATGACAGCGTAAGGGCAAGACACCGTTGAGGGGACGGCAAAGACGCAACGAGCGCAGCCAAGCTAGAGAAAGAAACACCGTCTCTAGTCCGCGGGATTTAATGGCACAGGTTGGCCATCATCGGTCTGCGTTGAAGATGCACCTGAGGGTAGATGGAAGAACGACACGCTTTGCCGCAAGGTTTGAGCAACCTGTTCCATGGTGTGCGATTGTTTGGTGGTTAAGTCAGCCCGCTCAGAGGTTTCCACCGCAATTTTGGAAATTGCTTGGACTGACTTTAGGGTGGTCTGGGCAGCTTCAGCGATCGCCTGACTGGACTGCGTCACTTGCTGGCCTAAAACAGCGAGTTGCTGAGTTGTTGCCTTGATTTGATTGAACGATTGGTTCGATTGATCAACCCCTGTCGTCAGATTATCGGCACGCTGGCTGATGTTCTCGACATCATGGTTCAAACCCGACACTACCGTTTGAATCTGCTCTGTACGCTGCTGTAGTACAACCAAACTCTGGTTTGTCTGGGCAGCCAAATCGTTCACCTGGGTAGCCACCGTCTCAAACTCGCGCGTAATCGCCGCGAACTGTTCGGGATCTTGCTGTTGCGAGGCTCGGGTTGACAGCATGGAGGCATTCATTGCCAGCACACGAGTCAGGGAAGCAATGCGTTTTTGGTCCTTAACAAACTGGGCTGTCAAGTCGGTATAGCTCGTTAGGGTCTGAGTGCGTCCGACAATGTGTTGCATCTCTTGCTGCAGCACACCGATATCATTCGTCACGGTGGCAATTTCTTGTTGCCCTTGTTCAATCGCTTTTTGGGTATCGATGACAGCACTATCAGTGGCTGCCACGTGCGCCACATTCCCTTGGGACAGCTCGTTGATATTTTCCATCAACGTCTGTACCTGGTTTACTGAATCCGCCTGCTGGCGAGCGTTGGTAGCCATATCGACGGCCAGCGCCTGGACCTGTGCCGTCCGCCGGTCAACTTGTTCAGCCGCTTGAGCAACCGTTGCCATAATGAGCCCAAACCGCTCAATCAGACGGTTGAACGTATCGGCAACCAGTCCTGTAGCAGTCGGACTGACTTCAGCAGTCACCGTTAAATCCCCTTCCTCCACAATCGATACAACATCAAGTAGATGTTCGACCTCATCTTGTAGCGCTTGGGTTTGCTGGTTCAAAGCAGCAGTGCGATCTTCTACGCGCCCTTCCAGTTCGGTGTTGGCAGCTGCCAATGCAGTAAAGGATTGCCGCAGCTGTTGGGCCATTTGGTTAAAGGACTGGGCCAGCACGCCCAATTCCCCAATGCCACCGGTCTTGACGCGCTGCTCTAGATCACCTTGGGCGATCGCCTGCGAAGCCTTGCTCAGACGAATGACCGGATTAGTAATCCAACGCGAGACAAGAATACCGATAAGGGTAGCAACGACTAAAGCTATGCCACACAGCAGAATCGTATCGCGTGTATTAGCCTTAACTTGAGCCAAAAAGTCCGATTCAGGGATTGCGACTACGATCAACCAATCCAGGCCAAACTCATCCTGATAAGGGGTGACCTGCAGGAGCTGATTTTCCCCACCTAGTTCAAACGTAAGCTGCTGAGTCTGATCAATTGCATTCAGATCATCAAACGTCTGATTGAGATAGGTCACAGCACCTTGAATTAAAGGGCTTTCACTCTGAGCGGCTGGCAACCGCTGCTGCTCATCATTAGCCTCGATAAACGGTGGATCCTCGGTAGAGGAAGCGACCAATAAACCGTCACGCTCCATGATGAAGACTTGTCCCGTTTTACCGACTTCTAGCGTTTGGAGGAAATCCCCAATCGCCAGCAGCGACAAATCTACAGCAAAGACCCCCTGAAACGCACCAGTACTGCTATAGAAGGGTTGGACAGCAGGCAGCGCTACTTCTGCATAGGGGAATGCCCACACGTAAATATCACCCCACCGAGGTTGCCCCGCTTCTTTAGCCGTCACATACCACGGGCGCTCGAACATGTTGTAACCAGGATCAATCGACACTACTTCCGTACGCTGTCCCTGGTCGTCGGTTGCATAAGTTTCAACATCACCGTTAGGCGACGCGGCAGTCCAGTAGGCAACGTTGGGAAATCCATCGGCGGTAGGACCCGCACCACTGAAAAGTCCTTCCTCGGTCCCCATGTAGATATAGCTTGTCGAGGGAAATAGCTGGATTTGCTGCCAAAAGTGACGCTCTAACTGCGGCACATTCTGAAAATCGAGTTCACCCACTTGGACATCGCCTACATTGATTTGGTTGATCAGCCGTGGTGCTTCGAGATAACTGTCCAGTTGCTGCTGAACCCGAGCCGTTGTTTCCGATCGCAGCTGCGTCGCCAGATCAAGCACCGCTCGTTGGCCATTGCGAATCGCCAACCATCCTGTGACGCCGACCGTCGCCACAATCGGGATCACAAATGAGACCACCACCACCGCTCGGATACTTACGCCTCGACGAGGCGGCGGCCCGGCAGGAGACTGCACGGCAGCAGGCGCACCAGCAGCGTCTGCTGCAGGTGCGGGTATCGGCGAAACCGCATTAGAGTCAGGTCGAAGCGTTGTCATAAATCCATCTCATGTTGCTAAGGGAGGAGGAAGGAGAAGTAGATGCGTGCGAGGGTGGAAGGGTGGAGGTCAGTGGGAGATAGGGAGTAGGGGAGTGATGGGAAAAGGGAAAAGGCCATTACCGATTACCCATTACCGATTACCCACTATCAACCATCAACTGATGAACCAAGAACGAAGCACGAAGAACTCTTTATCAAGTAGCCATGGCGGTTTCGTCGGTGAGGGATGAAGCTGGCAGCTGGGGAGCATACGGGGATGCCGCAGGCTTGGGCAGTTGGAAAAAGACCATCGTCTCTAGTAGTTGCTGGGAAAGGGTTTCCATTTGCTCTGATTGCATGCGGTTGTCCTTTGTTAGGTCAGCGGTTTGGGCG
>JBCBJE010000292.1:0-6647 GCA_038523735.1 Cyanobacteria bacterium J06626_18
CAACCGCAATAAACCCATAGATGGCTGCATTCACCATTCGCATCACATCAATGAGCTGAGTGTCGCTCAGATCGTAAGCATCGAGTGCTTGCTGCAAAAAGCTCAGGAGCTGTTGAATAATTGCATTCGATTCGGGGTTACTGGGATGAAGCTGCACTTGCATCATGACCTGATAGCGCGCAGGGTAGGCTTTGGCAAACTGACGAGGAAACTGTCCCAGTTGCTTGAGTAAATCCTGCGTCATAGGACGCCCTGCAATTGTTTTTTGGCACTCGGTTAGATATTGTCGCCAAAGTTCAATGACTGTGGCGCGCTGCAAATCAGCCCCATTCTTGAAGTGTTTGTAGATGGCCGGGGGCTTAATTCCGACAGCACGAGCGACTTGACTGACCCCAAGCGCTGACGCGCCGCGCTGATCGATACAGGCGATCGCAGATGCGATGACAGCCTGACGCGAGAGTGAGTTTGCTTTATTCGGACGACCCATTGACCCAAAGTTAGTTAAGGGTGTTAACTAAAAGTTAATATCTTTAACTAAATTCTATAGGGACTGGAGGCCGCTATGACCGATCTGGTTTTTCTGCCTGCCCATCAACTGGCGCAAATGATTCGCGATCGCACCCTCGCTTCGGTTGAACTGGTTGATGCCTGTCTGACTCAAATAGAAAGGCACAATGCCAGTCTCAATGCCATATGCACTTTGGATGCAGAAAATGCCCGCATCACGGCTCAACAAGCTGATGAAGCGCTAGCCAGAGGAGAGAGTTGGGGGGCACTCCACGGCGTTCCCATCACAATCAAAGACTTCTTTGAAACGAAGGGCTTGCGGACAACCGCAGGCTACAAACCGCTGCAGGACTATGTCCCTCAGCAAGACGCGACAATTGTGAGCCGCCTACGAGGAGCTGGAGCAATCCTTCTGGGTAAAACCAATCCCTCTGATGTCAACGGAGCCTATCAGGGCATCAACGATATTTTTCCGCGCGTCAACAATCCCTGGAATTTGGACTATACGCCAGGTGGTAGCTCGAGTGGGTGTGCAGCGGCGATCGCGGCTGGATTTTCGGCTCTTGATGTAGGCAGCGATATTGCTGGCTCGATCCGTCAGCCGGCACAT
The DNA here is from genome assembly GCA_038523735.1 of Cyanobacteria bacterium J06626_18. GTDB lineage: Bacteria > Cyanobacteriota > Cyanobacteriia > Phormidesmidales > Phormidesmidaceae > SIO1E4. The sequence goes on from JBCBJE010000292.1 coordinate 1,118, forward strand.
TTTTGCGGTATCTATGGCCTGAAGCCAACGGATCGGCGAGTCTCTCTAGCAGGACATATTTTGGAAATCCCTGGAATGCCTGAGTGCATTCGTCAAATGCTGGTACCTGGTCCCCTGGCACGCTCCGTCAAAGATTTGCGCTTGTGCTTTACGCTGATTGCGGGAGCTGATCCGCGACAACCTGATGTGCCGCCTATTGCAACTGAGTGTTCAGAGAGCAAGCCGCTCGCAGGTCTCCGCATTGCCTGGTCAGACAACTTCCGCGTTCCCATTGCGGCTGCGATTCAGACCGCCTTTCGTAAGGCTGTGGACAAACTGGCTGAGAGTGGCGCCATCGTCGAAAATTGGGCCCCTCAAGATATCGATTGGATTGCCGTTCAAGCGCTTTACAACAGGCTGGCAACTTACAACTTTCGCTATGCCCAGCCACTCACTTGGGATGCTATCCGCAAGACCCTGACCATTGTTTGGCGTGAAGCTACCCAAGGCGAAAAATCGCTACGGCAGCTTGGTAATCCATCCCAGATTGCCAAGGAGGTATTTTCATTGACACTCCGGGGTTACTTTGAGGCACTGACAGAGCGCGATCGCATCACCGCTCAACTTGATCAAGCGCTAGCCGCTTGGGACGTTTGGCTCACGCCCGTAGCAGCAACTCCAGCCTTTACTCATCGACCTGATTGGAGTGCTGTCGAAATTGATGGCAGAGTTTATCCTCACAGTGCCGCCAACGGTGCCTATACAATGCCATTTAACCTCAGCGGTCATCCAGCAATTGTTATTCCCATTGGCCAAACTCAAGATGGACTCCCCATCGGGATGCAAATTGTTGGCAAACGCTGGCGGGAAATGGAGCTGTTAGCGATCGCCCAAACCTTGGATGCTGCAATTGGAGCTTTTCAGTCTCCTCCCGAAATTCTCAGGTAAAGGAATAGCATCCACTACCAATTAACACCAGCTATCTCAAGAATCCTAGTCGTTGGTATGGAGACCAGCTCCGCAGCTGTTAAGCCTGACTTCGCGATCGCGCAATCAACGAGATAGGTCCCCACTCTGTAGCCAATCCAGCGACGACCATCGGGATGCCGAGACATCAGCTGTATGTAGTGTTGGTTTGAGACATGTGTTGGTAAGGCTAAAAGCTCCTCTACCCAAGTTTGGACATCGTTAGGATACTGCCCCCAAGGGGACTGCCGCCCCCCGGCATCACGCTCAAACGCCGTGGCCAGTCCTTCGCTAATGACACGATCCATGAGTGTACGTTGCAAAAGTTGCTCGTGACTCATGCCTAGCTTTCGAACAATGTGGTTCAGCTCGTGGAAAAGCGTTGGACGTAGCTGCGTCCTGACGATGTCCAAGATGCTACTGGCGTGGGAAGGATCTACTGTCCAGGAGATATGGTTAGGTCTATCAGCAGCCCCCAACTCGCCAGTTTCAGGAATGACTGAGGAACCGGTTTGCACTGTTAACTCAATTCTAAGGGGGAGCTGCGGCAGAAACGTTCGGGCATCGGTTTCAGCGGTACCCGCTGTTCTTTGTATACAGTCGCGCTCCTTGTGTGAAAAGACACAATCATCTTTGTCAACAAACGTTGTATCAAACATGCGACTAGCCCTCCATTATTTGGTTTTTGGGAGGTGTAAGTATGTGGCTGCGATTAAGGTATCGCTATGCGTAGGTTGCGCTTGGGAAACGTCCGCCTGACTATTAAGGATGACTTTTGGGACAGTAGGCGTGTCTTTACTAAGGCTTCCACCGCTAACCACAGTCCTGGAAAAACGCGACTGCGGAGAATACCCGTCTCGTCGCGTGGCAGTAAAACATAGTCATCGTCTTCCAAGACAAACCAATCCAACTTGTTCTCAAACATCTGCCAGACAATATACTCTTGTACCCCATTGCAGCGATAGGCTTTTTTCTTATCACCTAAATCATAGGTAGCACTGCTGACAGCCACTTCTGCAATTAGCTCGGGAGCGCCTTCGATATAGTCATCCTCTGAAATACGAATCTGACCTCCACACTCCGATCCGCTGAAGAGGGCGACATCTGACTGGGGTTCATTGTGTAAATCCAAACGTACAGTGGAATTGTCTGCTAGCTCTGTGCCCGCAGTAAACACTTTATAGTTGCCCAACCAGATAATGAGATTGCCGTGAGGGGCACCATGACTTCTGAATCGTAGGGCCGCTGGCATATAGACTATCCCTTCAATGAGTTCAGCTTTCTTAAGGTGCGGCATGGCTGCATAGCGCCGTTCGAATTCTATGCGAGTCAGGCGATCACCATTCTCAAGCGGCGGAACTTGCTGGGTGAAGGACACTGCAGAAAAGGGGGTGGACATGGACAAACCTGCCTATCCGACATAGGAAAGCGTGACGACAAAGAAGCCAACCAAGAAACCCGCTATCGTAGAGTAGGTCACCGTGCCACCGCCTAGTTCGTAGGCTTCTGGCATCATGGTGCTGGAGAGCATAGAGAGGATGGCGCCACCTGCTAGAGCTTGGGCCGTACCCAAGACTGAAGTATTCGCGTATGGGATCAGAGCACTACCTAGCATCGCGATCAGTCCACTCAGCAGGACTGCCCCGCCCCACAGACCCAGAATCCGATTCGCGGGAGTCCCTGCCTGCTTCATGCCAACAGAACTGGATAGCGCCTCCGGAATGTTGGAAATGAAGACCGCCATCAGGAAGGATACGCTGAAGTGACCGCTGCCTACATTAAAGCCCAAGACAAGCGCTTCCGGAATGTTATCCAGCAGGGTACCGACAAGGATCGCGATGGGGGTTGAACTTTTGGCCAGCTGACGAATTTGTTGCTCCGACAAGGGAAAATCGACACCGACACTGTCGAGGACGCGCTGCCGCCACTGTTCGTCGGTTTCTTCCGGTGCTTTAGCCTTGGAGCGAGTCGTTTCGCGCAGGCGACGAGCCAGAATGCGGCTGAGACCACTGGCAAGTTGCGGCGATCGCGTCAGCATACCATCGAAGTCAAGCTTGTCTAGCTCATAGAGGTGCATAGGCGTCCGGGCAATGACGCTGGCCGAGCGTTCTTCCCCAGTGAGCAGAGCCATTTCACCAAACATTTCACCCGGACCCAGCATCGCCATCAAGCGAGCACCACTGTAGATGTCAGCCTCGCCATCCACAATCATGAACATGGCATCGCCCGGATCGCCTTCACGGCATAGCACGGTGCCGGGTTCGACCGATAGCGGTTTCAAGAGCGGAATTAGGGTCTGTACTTCGGATGGCGAAAGGCTATGGAGGACTTCTACGTGAGCAATCTGGTTAAGAATCTCCGAGGTCTCTTCTTGACGGTGCTGATAAAAAAACCGTCGTGAAGAGGACGGATGACGAATAAAGCCACCTTGGTCATCAATATAGTTGATGAGGGTGGTGAAGATCGTTCCCCCCAAAGCAAATCCGATTAGGATAGGCCAAAATCCAGCCTCATCGTAAACAGGTTTGGTAATGTCGAAGGCGATCGCAGCCAATAGCGTCCCACTACCGAACGCCATAATACCGGCTATTACGACGCGGCCTGGTTTCCAGCAAATGCCGAGAAAAGCCCCAATTAATAAACTGGAGGCCCCCAAAAATCCCTGAAGTAATGCGTTGAAGGGCATAAATCGGTCTCATCCACAGGCCCACGATAACCCCGAAAGCCCTTTGAGAAGAACACAGCACTCCTGAATTTTATGGCATGTATGGAGGCGCGTCGATTGTTAGTCCGTTTCTAACGGTAAGCTTTCCTGCCGCCAGCGCCGCATATCGCCGTCGAGGTGTCTGATCGACTCAAAGCCTGCTTGCTCCAGCGCCAGCTCAGCAATCCCGGCTCGAACACCGACTTCACAGTACACGACAACCTCACGGGGGGTAAAATCAGCAATTTCTGATAGCCTATCGGGCACTTCTCGATAGGGAATGTTGATAGCTCCTGGAATGTGCCCCTCCTGATATTCAGCCTCGGAGCGCACGTCTAGAATCAGCGGAGCCTGAGGTGTCCCGAGTCGGGAAACCAATGCCTGGGGAGCGATCGCGTCTGCTGATGACCAGCCAACTTGACTAACCAGCAACGTCAATCCCAGCCCTAATAAGATAATGAGTCCTTTCAGTCGGGACATTGGCATCAGGCGCAGTAGTTTCATAGTGGGGACAGACAGTAGAAGACAGAAAGCCGAAGATGTCGCTTTGTTCGTATGAGGAAAAAAGGAGAAGGGGAAAAGGCAAAAGGATGCTTGTTTGACCCATCGCAGCGTTAAATACCCGGTTTAGAGGAGTGGGACCTCGTAAACAAATGACAGACTGATACTGTTTTAGCTCAGCTCAGCTGCTGATTACAGAACCACAAGCATCTGCCAGTCTAGCTTTAAGCATCCAAAATCGTAGCCCCTCCGGGGCGGCTGAGCCAACGGCTGAGCACTCACAATGAAGTCCAAATCCCCAATGGGTAAGAACCAGTCAGCAGGTATACTATTCTTCAGCTTAATATTTTTTTCTGAATTACAGATAAATTGCTGTCTTTTCAGCATTTAGTCCAGCGTTAAGAGCCTGTGTGCTTCAGAGATCTATGGCTTCCCCCCCTCGTCGGCGACGCAGACGTCCCCCTCGACAAACATCCCAGTATTGGCAACAGCTTCGTAGCTGGTTTGATGAACCTGCCGGTGTACCCGTCGGTTGGATGTGTCTGACAGGACTGCTCTACGCTGCGATCGGAACGACGATGGCGGCTTTTCCGGCTCCCTATTGGATTTGGAACCTGGCACTAGGCGGAGCCATCGCGCAAGCAATTGCCTTAGCCGGACCGCAAGCGCTAAAGCGATTTCGCTGGTTGAGTGCCAATGGTTTGGCCGGTCTGGCAATTTTGGGAACCATGGCCATTGGGATTGCCCTATCTGTTGCACTGGGGTACTCGGGCACAGACAACATTGACGAACTCGTTCCCAACGATACGGTCTTTGCCGTCATCCGCGTCAGTCTCGTTGCCATTGTCATCGCAGCATTAGGAGCCATTATTGGCGCGCATACGGGCGATCGCCTCCTCAAAACCTTCAATCGCCTGCAAACTACGTTGGTTCTGGCCTCTACCTGCATTCTGGGACTGGGTATGGGCGGACTCATTGGTCTACTCATAGCGGCGGAATAAGACGATAGCGGATGGGGCCTTTCACGGTGTGAGGGTTCACCACCTGCCCCTTCTGGGTAATCGCAATTTTGCCCGCGTTATACAGCTCAATCCCAACCGCTCTAACCTGATCCATCAGCGATCGCCAGTCATCATCGCCCAAAGACCGCGCTACTTCGGAGGGGCAAATGGTCTTGTTAGGACCGCGATCGCGTACCAGCTTTAGGAGACAGTTGCGGATTGCAGCGTCAGGTATGGGTGGCATTTGGTTTCAGGAGATAGGGAACGGACGGTTCTTCGTTCTTGGTTCTACCCTGCGGGAAGGGCACGACCTTACGTTCTTGGTTGATGGTTGATGGTTGATGGTTGATGGTTGATGGTTGATGGTTGATGGTTGATG
>JBCBJE010000293.1:0-6641 GCA_038523735.1 Cyanobacteria bacterium J06626_18
CACGGCATTTTCTTCATACTGGTTCGCACAACCTGAAGCATCGGCGGAATTGAAAGCTGATTTCCATTGTTCACTGGCTGCCTTAACAATCTCTAAAACAGCTATCTTTTGCTGCTTGTCAAACATCTCAATGGCTCCTTCATCACATCTCTTTGAGTCATGTTTTGGGTGTGGGAATAAGTCAACTCGCTACACAATCGAGCATACTGACTGCAAAAGAAGCAATAAATATCAGTTTAAGCATGACTATCGTGCGCTTCCTACACGAATGCCGCTGATTTAGTGCTCAAAAGCCACCAAAGACTGGCTAGATCAGCAGATTCGTGCTTACCATTCAGGAATGGAGCTATCGGTACTGCAGACCTTTGTGGAAGTTATGCGGCAGGGCAATTTTGCTGCTGTGGCCCGCGATCGCAATATCGATCCGTCCTCGGTTTCACGGATGATTGCGGGGCTGGAGAAAGAGTTGGGCGTGCGGTTGTTTCAGCGAACGACTCGTCGCCTATCGCCAACGGAAGCAGGAACGGCATACTTTGAACGCATCGAGCCTCTGGTGGAGGAAGTGCAGCAGGCGATCGCAGTCGCGATCGAACTGTCCGGACAGCTCAAAGGAACGCTTCGTATCACCGCCTCCACCGCGTTTGGGCAGAAGTGCTTGGTACCGCTGCTGCCGGACTTTGCGGCCCAGTATCCTGATCTTGCAGTTGACCTACTCCTCACCGATGCTGTGGTTGATTTGTTTGCCGACCGGATTGACCTAGCAATTCGGCTGGGGCTGCTAGCTGATTCCACACTGATTGCTCAGCAGCTAATGCAAACACACTACCGCGTCTGTGCCAGTCCCGAATATCTGCAACACTGGGGGCATCCTCAGAAACCAGGGGATATCCAGCACCATAACTGTTTGCGATTTCCGTTACCCGGCTTTCGCTCCCGGTGGATATTCAAAGACGTTCAGGATGTGACGTACGAGGTTCCGGTGCAAGGGCGAATGGTGATTTCCAACGCGATCGCCCTGCAGCAGTGTGCGATCGCGGGCATGGGGCTAGCACTCCTCCCCAATTGGCTAATCGATGATGATTTACAGGCAGGTACCCTAGTCGATGTGTTTCCCGATCACGCAGTTACCGCAACGGATTTCAACACCGCAGCTTGGCTGGTCTACCCTTCCCGTACCTACGTTCCCCTAAAGGTTCGAGCCTTTATTGACTTTCTCAAACAGTCGATGAAAGCAAAAAACTCCTGGAACGGTTAAGTCCCAGGAGCTAAACGTTCGCAATTGAATGCCGCGTGAAACTAGACCAGCACAAAAACGCTTTCAGTTAGGTCAGCCGCACTAACCCCCTGAACCACGGCTAACGTTTCAGTTCCAGCTCGAATCAGCGTGTCATCTGCTTGGGTGGTCAAGGCAAGACCTGAGAAGGTCAGGCCATTCGTTAGACCGATAAAGTCTGTGCCCACCTCAAAATCCACAATCGTGTCCGTACCTTCCCCAATCGCTAGGACAAACGTGTCGCTGCCGGCACCGTTAGAGAAGTTATCCCCAATCAGGGTGTCATCACCGAGGCCACCGGTAAGGAGGTCATCGCCGTCGTCGCCCCAAATCGTGTCATTGCCCTCATCGCCAGAGAGGCTGTCATTGCCGGATTTGCCGCCAATGCGATCGTCACCCGCGCCGCCCAAGATGGTATCGTCACCACCAGGGCTGCCATCCTGTGGACTTCTCAGGTTCAGATCGCCCCGCAGAATATCGTCGCCGGTGCCGCCCTGAATGGCGTCATTACCCAGCCCCCCCGCGATCGTGTCATTGCCACCCGCCCCATCGAGGGTATCGTCGGTTGCGTCGCCTACCAGAACATCATCAGTATCAACCGTGGTGTCAAAACTCAGGGTGGTCAGGATAGGGTCGTGGTCACTGGCTCGACTGGGAATATCGGGGAACTCTGCCGTCACGTGAACCACGTCATAGGTTGCGCCATCCACCAGATTTTCGGTCACAAAGATGTGATCCAGCGGCGTCAAATTCCCGTTCGAGAATTGGAAGGTATAGCGCTCCAGTTCTGGCAGCGTATCCGTCAGGTTAAAGAGAACCTGCTCACCCCCATCAGCGGTGCCCTCCGTGAGGGCATCCCACTCTTCGTAGTCAAACCCGTTCCAGTCACCGGCAACGACCACGTTGGCCTCTGGATTTTCGGCCAGAATGTCATCCACAAAGGCGTTTAATTCAGCCCCCTGTTCGCTGCGGGCATCGGAGCCGCTGCGAACAACCGGTTGGATATTGCCGAAGTTCTCGATACCGCCAGCAGTGTTATGAACGCTGACGACCGTAACCGTTTCGTCGTTAAAGGTGAAATCGGCGGCTAGCGGAATCCGGCTGTTTTCAAACGCATTGTTGTCGGAAATCTCGTCTTGCTGAGTCACAGGGTCCGTCGCTGGTCGGAGGCTATCTTCAACCAGACCCACACGCTCTGGATTGTAGAGAAAGGCAGTGCGAATATTGCCGCCCCCTTCACCACCGTTGGCGTCATCGGCGATAAAGGGGTTATCTAGGAAAGCGTAGGTCGGCCCGCCATTCGCAGCAATGGTATCGACCAGCAGTTGCAGGGTTTCATCGGCGGCAAACACATCGGTGGCACCCCCTTCATCGGCAGCTCCATCATTATCCTGGATCTCTTGCAGCGCCACAATGTCAGGCGTATTGAGGTTATCGATGATTTGATTGGCGATCGCATCAAAGCGACCATCCGCGATGTCATTATCGCCCCCAACTGCCCCACCATCTTTAGGGTCCAGGTTCAAGACGTTGTAGGCAACAATCGACAGTTCAGTATCCGAGCCCTGCAGATCACTCACTTCTGGCTCCAGGTTGCCAGGGGTTACCATGACAGGCTCGGTCAGCAGCAGCTCGTAGACAGTTCCGGCATAGGAGAAGATACCGGTCGGGTCACCCAGGGAAGAGCCTAAGGGAATGGTGGTGTCAAAGTCGGTAAGATCGATCAGCGCCTTAGCAAAATCAATTTCAATGCGCTCAGGATTCACATCGGCGGTAAAGATGTCGGTTGCTCCCACACCAATAGTCACCCCACCGCGATCGTTCAAGCTGTTAGAAGCCGCGCCGCCGTCCACCACCACATTCAGCGCATCATCGTTGAAGGTGAAACCGGGTCCTCCGGGAGGTGCTGAGGGCTGAATGGCAACGGTATCATTCAAGGTCACCCGCATCCCTTCCAGCGACTCGTAGAAGTCAATGCCATCTTCTTCCGGATCAAAATTGGCATTGCCAAACTCCGGCAGGTTCAGGTTGATGGGGCCACCGGCTGCGACAAACTCAGCCCCTGTGGGAATACCGTCACTCAGGTCAACACCGAACTCATCGGAACTCACCACAAATTCGTTGGGAACCACGCGACCGTCCCCACCAATCAACGTCGGGGCCGGAACCCCAGCCGTTTCGTTGAGCACTGTGATGCTGGGAATAGCCAATTGGGTTACGCCCAGACCGCCGCTGATGGCTTCTTCCACCACGCCAATCACTTCAACTTCGTTACCGACCGCTAAGCCGCTGGCGATCGCACTTTCCACAAAAATCGCGTCTGAAGTGGCCTCATCGCCATCACCTGCAGCGTCCTGTAGGAAAAAGCCCGTTGCGGTGATCGCGGTAATGACACCTGTCGTTCGAACCGTCGCACCCACCAGCGGCGACACATGGCCAGCTCCCTGAATTGCAAAGATGGCAGCATCTACAGGTTCGCCCAGGATGGGCTCGACCGGTTCACCGGGCGTATCATCCATACCGAAGGTGAACTCCCCGATCGCGAAATTGCCAAAAATATCAGGATCTCGGAAAACGATACCCGGTACAAACGCACCATCAGGACCGACCTGAGTGTCGCTGTATACCTGCTCGCCACTATCCACGGTCTCAATCAGCGCCACACTGTCGATAACCTCATTCCAAGGCAAGACATCTAGAACGCCGTCATCATCCGTGTCCAAATCCTCGCCATTCGTCCCCGTAAAGTTGCTTACCAGCAGGTGGGTAACGTTGTCACTGTTCTCGAAGTTGAGCAGTCCTCCGGGAGACCCAAAGGGACCCACCAAATCCAGACTGCCGACAAAAGGATTGGTCTCTTCGCCCGCAGCAAACAAGCCATCATCCTGGATCAGCTGACCGTCAAGGGAAATGACGGCTTCAACGACACCGCTGCCCCCTTCCTCACTGTCGCCAAGTACAAGATAAGTCAAGCCATCTAAAGAAGTGCCCGGCACACCCCCCAACTCAAAAAACTCACCCTCATCCGCACCGGGCTGGTCGAGGCGGATTTCATTGATCACGAGCGGGGTCGTGTTGGGAACCCCTGGTGTGTCGTCAATCCCAAAGGTAAAGTTGGCAATCGCGAAATCACCCTCGCCATCAGGCACGCGGAATACCCCTCCTGGCAAGAAATTGCCGTCTGGACCCGCTACAACATCACTGTAAATCTGACCCACGTCAGGCCCCAATGCTTCAGGGGTAATCAGCCCGACGGAATCAACTACTGTCGTCCAGGGTTCCGCATCCAAAACTCCATCGTTATCCGTGTCGAGATCCTGATCAAGGCTACCAGTGAAGCCACTAACAACTAGGTGCGTAACAATGTCATCATTCTCAAAGTTCAGCAGTCCTTCGGGACCCACCAAATCCAATGCTTCGGTATCAGCAGCAGTATCTTCTCCAGCTGCAAACGTACCATCGGGGGAAATGACCTGCCCGTTCAGGTCAACGATCGCTTCAACCACCCCAGCAACATCACCATCGCCATCCCCAATTACGAGGTAAGTGAGATCATCTAGCGCGGTACCAGGCTCACCAAATAACTCAAAAAACTCATCGGTGTCAGGACCCGATTGATTAACCCGGATCTCGTTAATTCTGATGGAATCAATCACGATAATTCTCCTAGGTAGATGAGAATCCCAGGAAATAGTTCAAGTTTCAGAGCTAGCGAGACTGATGATCAGGCAATGCCAGAGCTGCGCTCATGTTCGGACATGTAGTAACAGGAGGTCTGCAACATGATTAAAGATGTCATTATTGCCGTCACGTAGCTTTACATCATTTCCCTACAGACTGCCGAAGCCCTTGACTTAGAGATATCGCTGCCAATGTCACCGCTCAAACAGCTCTGCCTATTTCCTGTCAGGATTCCAGAAGAGACTTGATGGAGTTGCCATCAAACCCACATCGGACGGTACCTTTCAGAATTAAAGCGATTCCTAAGAGAGGTATAAGACCTGCCTAAGATAGCCTTATACCCCTGTTTACCCAATTAGTTTTGATGAATCGTGATGTGACTGTGCTCTAAGGTATTGAACAATGATCAGCTATCAGAAAAACTGGAATCTAACTAGCTGGCAATAGGTTGAGGCTTGACCCAAAAATTAGAGGTTCGCGGCTCATTTTGCGACTCATGATGGTCGCGATCGCTCCCAATCAACCCATATTGTTTACCCAAAAATTCCAAAATGGCTAGTGTTCGTTCGATTTGTTCATAGGTGTGGCAGGCATTCAAGATTAAACGAATACGACCCTCCTTCGGTTTTACCGCCGGATAGACAACTGAGACTGAAAAAACGCCATGCTCAAACAGGTCTTTATTGAACCTTAGAAGGCGCTCTGGATCTTCAACAAAAATTGGAATGATCGGACTCTTACTTTGGCCCAAGTCAAACCCAAGTCCTGTGAGGCGCTTCCGCATGTAAGTGTTTTTCTCGTGCAAATCTGAAATAATACTTGGGTTTTCAGCAAGTTCATCCAACGACGCCAAAATGGCAGCGGCATCGCCCGGAGGCAAGCAGGCTTGAAAGATAAAGGGATTAGCCGACCATTCCAATAGCGGCATATATTTTTCTTGACAGGCAATGAATCCACCGATGGAAGCGGTTGCTTTTGAAAGGGTTGACATGATGAAGTCAACCTCATCGGTCAAACCTAGCTGTTGGCAATAGCCCGCTCCACGATCGCCATAAAACCCAAACGTATGCGCTTCGTCCACGTAAAGGTGAAAGTTGTATCGGTGTTTCAATTCGACAATTTCGATTAGGGGTGCCAGGTCACCACTCATCGAATAGGCCGACTCGACAATGACAATAATGTTTTCGTAGCGATCGCGATATCGCTTCAGCTTGCACTCCAAGTCAACCACTGAATTGTGTTGAAAAGAAGCAAATTTTCTGCCCGAGAGCCTCACACCATCAATCATAGAAGCATGGGCTTCGCGATCAAATAACAAGAGATCATTCTTGCCAGGTAACGCTGAAATCACCCCCAAGTTTGTTGTGTATCCAGTAGGAAACAATAATGCTCTTTCCTTACCAACAAGATTTGCAATTTTAGTTTCAACCACTTTATGGAGTGCACTCATTCCTCCCGAGAGTGCCGAAGTGCCACACCCAGTTCCATACTGATAAACCGCTTCAGAAACCTTTTGAATCACATTAGGATTGCGATTCAATCCTGTGTAGTGATTGATGCACCATAAAATGCAGTTAATCGCTTGTCCAGTGGAAGGAGAAACCACAGTCGCTTCACAGCCACTCCCTTCTAATGTGTATCGATCTTGAGAATAAACGCCTAGCTGAACTTGACGCTGCTTTTGCTG
>JBCBJE010000294.1:0-6637 GCA_038523735.1 Cyanobacteria bacterium J06626_18
CCCTCTTTTTAGGGTTGGGTGCTGACTTGCGGCTGGGCGACTTCTCCGGCAGCCGTTTCAGGATTGGTGCTGCCGTTGTTTGCCGAGTCTGGCGCTGAGGATGAAGTCAACGGTTGGACAACAGCAATGCTGGTAGCTTTAGCCTGGACATTGGGGATCGAATTGGGATGGCGATGGTGCTGCATCCATTCGCCCGCGATCGCAGGGTTGTCTCTGGGTTTTGACCAAGCAACCGGCCCCTGGGGCGATCGCAAGGCGACTCCACGCGGCGTCAGGTAGCGCTCGTAAGGCACGACATCTTCCCCAAACACCTCAAAGTATTCATCACTGTCGAGCAGAGTATCGATCAGCACATAGAACCCTTGGCGGGAACAGATGTCGTAGTATTGCCCCATTTCCCGGCGACCAAAGGTAGGTCGGCCCAATAGCCGTCGATGGATGTACTCAATCGCCTTCGTGATGTAGAGCCCTTCCCAATACAGGCGACGGAACGGGCGGGACTTGGCTAACTGGCGCACAAATTCCCGTAAGGTAATGTCGCCTCCTTTAAGCTGCGTCTCAGCCACAAACAGCCGCTGACTATCAAACAGCTCACGGCCAAATACTTGACGATAGGCTGCATGAATGACGGCCTCAGGCGAGTGGTGGGTGAGATTCATACTGAGTTGAGGTTTCGTCCGACTTACACGAGTCCTGGCAAATCGGCCATTACCCTCATCGGTATACTCCCATCTCAAGATGTGATGCCCGGGAGAGCCAGGGACTCGGCCTAAATCAGCGGTTCCATTGGAGCCATTGCTGAAGCCCCCATTAAGACTGCTATGGCTGCTCCCAGCCCCAGTGCTGATTAAGATGCGGCGGCTGTCTTCACTAAAATGAGCAGGCTGCAGCTTGGGGTCACGGGTTTCCTGCGGGAAGATCGCGCCAAACTGAATTTCCAGCGGATCATTCCCCATCCCATAGGGATGCTGGTTGGGCAACGGCTGCTGATAGCGGCCAAAGGTGGTGACAAACTGAGGCACCTTACGCACGGGCGCACTGTATTTGAATAGATCTAACTGCGGTCCCCAGTTACCGCACTCCTGCGCCTCCAGCCCTAGCCCTCGCAGGTAGGGAACCGTCTCTTCACCAAAATAATCAGCATACTCCTGAGAATCGATGAAGACGTCTATCAGAGCCGTAAATCCACGGGTAGAGACCACCTCGAAGTAAGTCTGAAACTCCTCCATGCAGCTAATCCCCCGTCCCAAAAAGTGACGACAGGCCAGCTCAATGCTGCGGCTGATGGTGTAGGGTTCGTAATACAACCGCCGATAGAGTCGCGATCGCCCCAGTTGGCGAACGAACTCTTTCATCGACCAAAGGCCACTTTTCACCTGGGAGATGGGTTCCGCCACCATGGCACCATAGGGATGCGTAATATCGCGCTCAAAGACCTGTCGGTAGGCAGCGCGCACCACCTCATCCTTTTCGATATCAGGCAGATGCAACTTCATGGCCCAACGCGGTCGAGGCGTCGCGCTATCGCGATAGCTCTGAGGCAGCTGTAACCCGGCGTGATGTTTGGAAACCCCACTCCGTAGCTGAGGGGCAGGTTTTTCAACCTGGTAGTCAGCAATCAGCACCTCAAAGTATTGCTTCACCAAAGCTGCCGCTGCCGACTCGGCTGGGAAGTAAGTCAGGGCTTTCCACTGCATTTCGCGCAGGGCCACGACGGTAGCGAGGGTGACGTCTTCGGGGATAACACCGCGCAAGCCACGGGTATTAACCGTGAGGATGCTAGTATCTCCCGCCACGATCGCATAAGTGACATAGCGCAAAAACCAGCTCAGGTCCCGCATCGAACGCTTCATGCGTACGGTGCCGTAGCGACCGATATCAATGGCTTGAAAGCTACTGGGGATAGCGGGTCGACCGCCGGCAATGACATCCTTGAACCATTCGACGAGGGCATTGGAGGAATCAACTGAGCGGGGGCGATCGCGCGCAGCCGCTTTCTCTTTCTGTTGCCGCTTGGCAGCCGACAAGTAGTCTTCCCCAATGTAGTAGTCTGAGCCTGGCATTCCCAAAGGGTCTACTGGTTGATCCAGATAGGCCATCGGGTTGCCCCCCACAAAGATGCGGTTAGCTCCAGCAGCCACAATTTTGCTAGCTTGTTCAGTCAGAGTCTGGGCAATCTCCAGTCGCTGCGAACCCATGCTGAAGAAGAGCGAAAGCTCCTTCGCCTCAGCCCGGCTCAAATAGCGATCGCGCTGCTGTGCTTCGGCAATGATGCTGGTAGGCACAGTGTGATACTGCTGTGGATGGACGACTGGGCTGCCCCCGTTGGTCCGATCAGTCATGGTGTTTTACCAAATCAAAATTCAAAATGTTTTTAGGGACTGGGTCAGGGACCAGGTCTCTTCAAGAGTCCCAGTCCCTGGAATCCCTAGGGCATCAGCCCTTGAATCAAGTAGTCAAAATAGGGAGCCACCTCAGCCGCGTCCTCTACAACCAGCAGTTCTAGGGTCACTTCCTTAAGGCAACGGATGCATTCCGCTACATTTCTGAGGGGAATTTCCAGAGAGACATACATTTCCTTGACGCCCCGGACTCCACTTGCTCGAAGCGGATCGATATCGCCAACTACCACGGCATAGGAAATCAAGCGCAGAAACCAAGCTTGGTCGCGTAAGCAGGAAGCCCGGAAAGTGCTATTGCCGCTATTGCTGGGAGTTATCGAACAGCGCTGCCAAAACCGCTGGCTGCCTCTCTCCACAATGGCTTGCACATTAGTGGTCAAAATGGAGGCAATACGGAGACGCTGCTCACCCGCCTCAAAAAAGTGGTGAATGATATTCAGTTCGCCTCGACTGAGATAGCGAGCCTCGCGATCGGCATTCGCGATCGCCTGTGTGATGATGCTCATGGTGAGGGGTGTGTTTAAAGTGTGCAACGGTTGAAGCAGAAAGGATTGCTAACTCAGTCCGGAGCAAATGTGGTCGAAGTAAACCCCCATTTCGCGACCGGCCTCAGCCCCCAGCATTTCGTTGGCAACCTCTTTCATGGCCTGCACAGAGCGCACTGTAGCCCCCACCGGAACTCCGAGCGAGTTATAGGTTTCCTTTAAGCCGTTGAGCACTCGCTCGTCCAAAATGGACGAATCGCCCGCTAGCATGGCGTATGTGGCGTAACGCAAGAAATAGTCCATATCGCGGACGCAGGCAGCATAGCGACGACAAGTATACATGTTGCCACCGGGAGCAGTGATGTCGGTATAGAGAAGTGCCTGAGCTACCGTTCTAGTTACGATCTTGGAAGCATTAGCACTAACCGTCATAGCTGCCCGTGCCCGCAGATCACCACTCCGAAAATAAGCCTGCAAATTTTCTAAGGAAGCATCATCTAAATATTTGCCTTGGACGTCTGAGGAATTAATGAGGGTTGTGATGGCGTCTTGCATGGTGTTCTCCTGTTAGATCTAAAAAGGGGTTTGATAAATTGGGGCGGAAGAATGAAAGAGTGGAAGAGTAGAAGGGCAGAAGAATAGCAATTTGGGCGTCATATAAATCACCCAGCTACCCGACCACCCAGCCACCCAGCCAATCCCTGGGTTGATGGCTCAACTCAGGGACTTATCTACGACAGCGAATGGATAATTAAATCGAAGTAGGGAGCCACCTCTTGGGCATCTTCTTCACTCATGACCGTCATAGCTTCTTCTTTCAAACAGCGCATGCATTCCGCGATATTTCTAATCGGAATTTCCAGGTTGTTGTACATCTCTTTAATGCCAACCGTGCCAATTTCTTCCAGAGGGCGCTCACTTCCAGCCAGGATAGAATAGGCAATCAGGCGTACATACCAGCCCTGATCGCGTTGACAGGACGCTGTTTTGCGATCGTTGCCACTATTACTTGGCGTATTCGGACAGCGTTCCCAGAACTTTTGACTGCCATTTTGAACAATTCGCTGTTCATTTTCGGCTAATGCTTTAGCGATGCGAATACGCTGTTCGCCAGTTTTAGCAAAGTCTTGAAAGATGCGAAGTTCTTTAGGGGCCGGATAGCGAGCTTCACTATCGGCACTGAGAATTAGTTCCGTAACCAGGCTCATTTCAGCTTTCTCCTAACGTAGGGTTAAATTCGGTTGTTAACGCTGACCCGTCCTCATCCTGAAAAAGATGAAAGACGTCTTTGCAATCTGCCAAGGTTTGAAGGGCCTTCTAATCCGCAAGATTATGGACTATCAAGTGCAATGACAAGCCCTCGTTTGACTTAAGGTTTGCAAGAAGAATAAGCAAAAAAAATGAAGAACCAATGAAAGAATGAGAATCGCTTAAACAAACTTAGCAATTCGCCGCCGATGAATTTCACCTTCATTAGTTCTTCAGTTTTTTCTGATTGAATACGGAGTGCATATTAGAAGACATTGTTGAGAACATCCGACGTTTCTCATGTTGAGCCTGTGAACTCCAAAATGAATAAATTTGAGTAGAGACATGAAATATCGTGCTTTAATAGCGACGTTTTTAGTCCTATGTTTGGGACTGTTAACCGCTTGCAACAGCGGCCCCAAGGCGGGCGACATCTCATTGAGCTATGACGACATTAAAGGAAGTGGTTTGGCTAATCTCTGTCCTCAGCTTCCCGAAGCAAGCTTAGATGCGATCGCAGTAGACGCCAATCAGTCTTATCAGCTGAAGGAACTTTGTTTAGAGCCCAAAAAATTTCTCGTACGACGATCGCTAATGAAACGCCAAGAGGGTAAATTTATTGCCACAAAGCCCCTGACGCGGGAAAGTTTCACCCTCGATCAAGTCAGTGGTTCACTAAACGTTGCTCCTGACGGCAGCATGACCTTTGTGGAGCAGGGCGGGTTTGACTTCCAACCCGTGACGGTTCAGTTGCCTGATGGTGAACGGGTACCGCTATTGTTCACGGTTAAAGGACTCGTGGCTGAAAATCAGAATTCATCCGGTAGCCTTGGCCCTTCGACGCTTTTGGCAGGCACCTTTCAGGTACCGCCCTACCGGACATCCAGCTTTATTGACCCCAAAGGTCGAGGCTTAACGATGGGGTATGACGTAGCGCTGGGGTTACCGATTCAGGCTGACAGCGAAGCGTTTGCTCGTCCGAACAACAAAACTTTTGATATGGAGCAGGGGCGAATTTCATTTCAGATTAATCGGGTCAACCGAGCAACCGGAGAAATTGCCGGATTTTTTGAGAGCGAACAGCCTTCGGATACTGAGTTTGGGGCGAAAGAATCCATGGACGTCAAAATTCAAGGTCAGTTCTACGGTCGCATCGAGCCCGAAGTTGTTTAGGTAATCTTTTGAAATGAACCTACCACTGAAGGTTGGGGTCGAGGTCTGAGACCTAACGCTCCAATCGGTAATTTCTTTCTCAGTAATCGCTTCAAGCCTTAACAGGAGAGCATTCATCATGACTAACTTCAACCGTCCACAAGAAGTCAATTATCCTATCTTCACTATCCGATGGTTGGCGGTCCATACGCTGGCGATTCCAACGGTGTTTTTTCTAGGTGCGATCGCGGCCATGCAGTTTATTCAACGCTGAGTTCACTTAGCAAAACTCGGTGAAGCCAGCCGTCATGAAATTAAGAGCTGCAGACAGAGGAGTCACCCTGACGGGGGAGTAATCTAATGGAAGTGCCAGGTAAATTGAGTCTAGAACAAGAATTTGCGCTGCAAATTCTCAGCGAGCAGGTCAAGAATCTGTCTCTCAATCAGATCCAAGACTATGTCGTAGAAATTAAGCGACAGATGATGGTGAAGGAAAATCTGTTTAAGTGCTTGCTCAGAAAAAACTTAGAAGACAGCCTGACGAAGACTAAGCCGTTTTAGCAGTTATCTTAAGCAAACCCTTCTCAGTCAAGGTGAATCTAGATCAACAAAACTCGCCCTTATTCCATATCTTGCATTCCTGTAGCACCATGCAGGTAAATCTGTGAAGGCTATACTCTTTAGACCCCAAGGTTTCTCACGAAACTCTGGGGTCTTTCATCACTTATAGCCGTTGCCAAGTCCGTTGGGACAAGACGGCGAAGCCATCTGGCCGCACGCTGAGCAATCGGATGCTACTCGGTGTCCTAGCCTAGATGGCTCAAGCTATAGTTATCGCTTGGGCTTACCACCAGCCCATTGATCGCCCACGATTTTAGGCTGAACCAGGACATAGCCTGCGATCGCGGTCAAATCTTCTTCGGTAAGATCGCGCATTTTGGGAAAAAGATCGGTTCGCAAAGTGGATGGATGCAGATCCGCAATAGACTTCAAACCGTCATATGTCGTGGGTTCCTCCAAATAATCAACGATACTTACCAAATTGTTGCGGGAAGGGGTTGCCAATGCCAGTGTCTCAGGACTTAAATCCACACTGGGGTTCGTTTTAGTCCCGCCCTCTAAATGGCATTGAGCACAGCTACCGTTAAACTTGCGCTGGCCAATCGCAAGTTGCTTGGTTGTCAGCGTAATCTGGTCGCCTGAAGTATTTAGAGGCACGGTGCGCGTAGCTTTATCTATTTCGGCAGCAGCAGCAGCGCTTGTCCATAAAGTCATTGAGATTAACCCTGACAAAACAGAGCCAATCACAGCCTTTATTAAAGTCTTTTTGAGAGAAAAAAGCATTTCAAA
>JBCBJE010000295.1:0-6616 GCA_038523735.1 Cyanobacteria bacterium J06626_18
CTTTGGTCAATCACTTGCTCGACCGGGCAAAGTCCCTGTGGAATTTCACCGATATCTTATCGATGCCCAGACTCAGCGGCCCCGTGCCGATGGGGTGCATTGCTCCGCTCTAGCGTTAGCTATGCCCGGAGGGCTATATGGCTGGCGGTGTTGGGGCGAGGCATTTGGAGTATAGGGTCTTGATGGGTGGCAAAGATACGGACCAAATGCCTTGCCCTTACGGATTCTGTTCCCCC
The DNA here is from genome assembly GCA_038523735.1 of Cyanobacteria bacterium J06626_18. Taxonomy (GTDB): domain Bacteria; phylum Cyanobacteriota; class Cyanobacteriia; order Phormidesmidales; family Phormidesmidaceae; genus SIO1E4. The sequence goes on from JBCBJE010000295.1 coordinate 237, forward strand.
TTTATCCTTTTCCCTTTCCCCTCGACCCACTACCCATTACTCCTCAACTCCATTCCCCTTCCACCCTTCCACTCTTCTACTCTTCAAGATGTTCTCTAAAAAAGTCCACCTGCAGCTGGGCTGCAATACGCTGGAAGCCGATATCGAAGATGCTGTGGCCGACGCCATGAAACTCGTACATCATCACGGGGACGCCATTGTCTTGGATGACGTCGTGGAAGTTGCGGGCCATGTCCACCTGTAGAAAGTCATCGGAGCCGTGGAAGATCATCGTGGCGGTTTCGATTTCGGTGGCGCTGTAGAGAGGTGAAATGTGCTGGTAGACTTCGGGGGCTTCCATCGGGGTCAGTCCCGTTAGGTAGGATAGGAGCGAAGAGTAGCCGAGCTGCCATTCGGTGAAGGCGTCCAGCAAGGAGCACTGGGGATTGGCGGCGGCGAAGACATCAGGGAAGCGGGCGATCGCCTGCGCGGTGTAGTAGCCTCCATAGGAGCAGCCCGACACCCCAATTTGGTCCGACGTACTCCAGCCTTGACTGACAAGCTGTGACGCAATCTCGACGCCTTCGATAATGTCCACCTGACCAAAGTTGCTGCCATCCGCCTGTAGCCGATAGAGTTCAGTACCGTAGCCTTCGCGACCGGCTAAGGGCACTGACAGCACCGAGATTCCATAGTTCGGCAGCAGGTTGAAGGGCATTTCAACCTCGATCGCGAATTCATTCGTCATGGAGTACCCTGGCCCGCCCTGCTGCCAGAACACAATCGGTTCGTTCTCAGGCGGAAAAGCAGCCCCTGCCGGCTGGACTAGAAACCCATCGCGTACACCGTTACTGGTTTCAAAACTCACCGGGTTGACCTGAACCTGGTTAGCTGCGGCCACTTCGGCGTTGATGTCGGTAATTTGAGTCGGCGGAGCGCTGCCATCGAGCGGAATCGAAAACAGTTCGGGTGGCTGTGTGACAGAAGAAAAGGAGTAAATCAGTGTCTGACCATCTTCCGACACCTCCCAAGTGCCAAAATCAACGCTGCCATCGGGAATCGGGAGTGCGGTCAGGGTGCCGGTGCCAATTTCGTAGACGTAGAGGGGGCGGTTGGTGCCGACCGTAGCGTGAAACAAGAGCGTGTCTTCGTCAATGAATTCGCCGGAATTCTCCAGTGGACCGCTGAGAACCGGGTCGGTGATGGTGTCAATGACATTACCTTCCAAGTCATAAACCTGGTAATACGAGCTTTGGGGGTAGAGATAGGTGGGATGGTCGCGCCCCTCAACCTGGCCCGGCTCTAGATATTTAACGAGGATGCGATCGCCCTCAGGACTAATTGCCGCCTCAGCCAGCATGTGCCCTTCCCCATCCATTGCCGATAGTTCGAGCTGCAGGGGTTCGAGCTGCGTAAAGTCGTAAACCTTCAGCGCATTTTGTTCCAGAAACATGTTTTCTTCTGGCGGCGTGCGTCCCAGGGCGTCTTGATTCACTGGATCAGACAAGGTTGGACTATAGGGTGTGCGCTCGTACAGCTTGCGTTCCTCCAACGAGGAACTGACGAATGCAACACGCCTTCCATCGGCAGACCAAGACGGGGGTTGAATTGCCATTCCCTCTGGCAGGCGGGCCACCTCGATACGGTCTAGCGATTGCAGCGACACTAGATAAATAACGTCTTCTTCGCCCTCATATACGCGCAGCGCAAAGCGCGACAAATCGGGGGCAGCACCGAGGATTTCGCCTGATTCAGTCTCTGTAGGGTACACATTGGTATGAGAGACGATGCCGGTGTCGCGATTGAGCGAGACAATTTCCCACGGGCCAAACGAACTCTGCTGCACAAATCGAATGGTTTTGTTATCGACCCACTGAATCGGGGTTGAAGGACTAAACACCTCATATTCCAACGCTAGCGAGTCCTCTAGCTCACCCGTGTTGAGATTCAGAAATTTTACCTGCCAGTCAACTTGGCTGAGGCGATCGATTGTGGCAACCACCAGGGTTGAGCGATCAGGGCTAATCTCACTCAGGATGATAGGTAAGCGAGTGGTCTGCAGAATGTCGAGCTTTTCTAATTCCGCTTCTTCCAGAGTCGGAAACTCTGCTTCTTCAAATCCAACATTGACGATCTCTGCAGCCGCAGGTATGCCCACTAGTGCCAAACCGCTCAGCGCACCGAGCATTAGTTTGAAGGGACGAAACCTGGAAGGCAAGAATGCTGAACGAGAAAGAATCATTATGCGCTGGCTTTGAAGGGTCAAGCGTCACTTAGAAGATAATCCTAAGACTCAGGCTTTTCCCGTTCTACCCTAAGTTCCTAAGGAATCCGGGCATCTCATCATATATCTTTTCACCGAAGGCTTTTAGTTGGCAGGCTGCTTGAGCAGAGAAATTATTGGTAGCAGAAGAAGTCAGGAGTCAGGATCCCAAGAGCCAGGGGAGCGCTGAATTCTGACTCCTGGCTCCTGTGGTGCCCTACCTGGCCGGAATTTTTCAGCCTGAACAGTTATCCACCCAAGGGTATGGACCATCCTTTTCTCGTCTCTGTAGCTACAGTTTCGCAAATTCTAGTATGGCAATCTGAGAAGGCTGACAAACAAAACGCTATTGTTTCGGGGCAGTGAGACGACGAAATGACGGTAGACATCGAAAGTATGGCTTCTTCGGCACTACAGCCTCCTCATGGTAAGGCTGCTGAGGTTCAGCGGACGGTTGCGGAACAAGCTGCTGGAGTAGCGCTGCGATTGGTTACTAAGCGATATGGCTCGGTGACTGCCGTCGAGAATTTAACGCTAGATATTCCTGCCGGTTCTTACTGCTGTTTGCTCGGACCTAGCGGCTGCGGCAAAACGACGACGCTGCGGATGATTGCGGGCCATGAATCGGTGACTGGTGGCGAGGTATATATTGGCGATCGCCTCGTCACCACGCTGCCTCCTGCTAAACGGAACACTGCCATGATGTTCCAAAGCTATGCCCTCTTTCCTCACAAAACCGTTTGGCAAAACGTTGAATTTGGTCTCCGTATGCAGCGTGTACAGCCCGCTGAACGTCAGCAGCGGGTCGGCGAAATCCTCAATTTGGTAGGGCTTAGCCACACGAGCGATCGCAAGCCGGACCAGCTCAGTGGGGGACAACAGCAGCGCATTGCCCTGGCCCGTGCCTTGGTGACCCGCCCTCAAGTGCTGATGCTAGACGAGCCCCTCAGCGCCTTAGATGAAAACCTACGAGTACGGATGCGGGGCGAGCTCCGCCGCATTCAGAAACAGTTCGGCCTGACCTTCATTCAGGTTACTCACCACGTCGAAGAAGCTTTCTCCCTATCAGACCAGATTGTGGTGATGGATCATGGCCACATTGACCAAGTCGCAACGCCCACCGAGCTATTTAACCGACCGGCCTCTCGCTTTGTAGCCAAGTTTATCGGCAACAACAACATTTTTGAGGGAAAGGTCGTGCGATCCGTGCCGGAAGCTGGTGGCTTCGATATCATCGAACTTGATGTGAAGGGGGTGGGCTCTATTCTTTGCCGAGGACAGGCAGTTCAGGCAGGGCAAACGGCGGCCTGCTCAGTTCGACCTGATCTGCTGGCGATCGCCTCTCCCGAAGGCAATGCTAGTACCCACCCCTCAGCCCAAGTGAATCATCTATCGGCCCGCATCGTTGATGTGGAACTGACCGGATACGTCACCCGCGTTGGCTTGCTCTCGGAGGCCACTGGGCAGGAACTGCTATATAAGGTGAGAACGCAGGACTGGATGGCGACTGACTGCCAAGAGGGGCAGGTGGTCACTCTGCGATGGTCGGCTCACGATTGTGTATTTTTGCCCAGTTGAACTGGGGCAATGCTGTTTGATAAGTGCTGTTTGTGAGGAAAGGAAATCATCATGGCTGGATTGTCTCGTCGTCATTTACTTCGTACGGGCCTTGCTGCCGGGGCCGCTGTGGCGGCTGCCCGCTGTACGGGGGCTCCGGAAGAAACTGCTGAGGCTCCCGAAGGGACGCCTAACAACCCGGCGCCTGGTCCAGAAGTCAACACCAATCAAATCAAAGATGTCAAGCTGCGCTTGATTGGAACAGGCGTTTCTCAAATCAACGAAATTCGTGACAAGGCCCAGGAGGATCTTGGCTTCCAGCTAGAGATGCGCGCCCTGAGCACGGAAGAAAATAACCAGATTGCAATTACTCAGCCAGGGCAGTATGACATCTTTGACGGTGAGTACTTCAGCCTGCCGCTGGTGGTCCCATCGGGCAACCTGCAGCCAGTAGAAGTTGCCAGGATTAAGGACTTCGATAAGATTGTCTCCTTCTTCACTACGGGTGAGTTTGAGGGGATGCCCGTTGAGGCATCGCAAGGAACGGCCCCGTACAGGGTCATGTATGTCACTGGGCCAGATGCCAAGGAATTTTCCAATACACCCACAGACCATGCAACGCTGATCCCCTTCCAATACAATGCCGACACCTTGGGCTATCGCCCTGATCTTGTGGGTCGTCAGATTGAGACTTGGGGCGAACTGTTTAATGAAGAATTCCGGGGCAAAACCTCCATCCTAGATATTCCCCAAATCGGCATTATGGATGCGGCGATGGTCGCCGAAGCGCTGGGACTCATGACCTTTGGCGATAAGGGCAACATGACCAAAGAGGAAATCGACCAGATTACCGACATCCTTAAAGAGCAGAAGGCCGCCGGACAGTTCCGCGCCTTTTGGAAGACCTTTGACGAGTCAGTGAACCTGATGGCGTCTGGCGAAGTCATTCTGCAGTCGATGTGGTCGCCTGCAGTCACAGCAGTGCAGGCTCAGGATATTCAGTGTGTTTATGCACCGCTGAAGGAGGGCTATCGGGGCTGGGGTGGCGGCGTTGGCCTCTCTAAAAACCTTGAGGGCATTCAGCTAGATGCGGCCTATGAGTATCTGAACTGGATGCTAGAGGGCTGGGTAGGGGCTTTCTTGGGACGCCAAGGCTACTACAGCGCGGCCCCTGAAAACTCCAAGAAATATATGTCTGAGGCGGAGTGGGCCTATTGGTATGAAGGGCAACCCGCTTCCGAAGATATGGTTGATCCCTTTGGCAAAACCCTCGCGAAATCTGGCGCGGTCCGCGATGGGGGTGCTTTTAAGGAGCGCTTCGGCAACATCGTCTGCTGGAACTCCACGATGGAAGAGAATACATATCTCGTCCAGAAGTGGAATGAGTTCATTGCGTCCTAACGCTGAGGAACCGGGTTGCTTAGGTGAAGCCTTGAGGATCTGGAAGCGTAGCAGAAGGAACCCGGTCCCTGAGAAAGCAAGATGAACTATCGGTTTCAATTTCAGGTCATTTGGGATAACTGGGACCTGTTACTAAATGGCGTATGGCTCACGCTGCAGCTATCAGCCCTGGCAACTTTGTTGGGGCTAGCTGTAGGTATTGTGGGTGCATCATGCCGGGTTGCCAAGCATCCCGTACTGCGAGCGATCGCAGCCACTTATGTCGAAGCCATCCGCAACACCCCCTTTCTTGTGCAGCTGTTGTTTATCTTCTTTGGTATCTCTAGCTTGGGACCCAGGCTTGGAAATGACCACGCTGCCTTGTTGGCTTTGACCCTCAATTTTGGAGCCTATGCCACTGAAATCTTTCGCGCTGGCATCCAGTCCATCGATCAGAGTCAAATCGAAGCAGGCATGTCTTTAGGGCTCAATCGTCGCCAGATCTTTCGCCTGATAATCTTAAGACCGGCGATCGCCAACATTTATCCAGCACTCACCAGTCAGATTGTGTTGCTAATGCTACTCTCCAGCGTGGTTTCGCAAATTTCAGCCGAAGAGCTGACCTTTGTGGGCAACTTTTTGCGATCGCGTACCTTTCGAGACTTTGAAATCTACGGAGCGATCGCTCTCATTTACATTGCGCTAGCCTTACTGTTCAAGCTTTTGGCTCAGGTATTGCACCATCGCCTATTCAAGTTCACCCGCTATACCTAAGGAAAAAGGGGAAAGGGGAAAGGGTGAGTCTGTTTCTCGTCTCGATTCCTCCCAGCGTTTGCGATCTAGGGTCCAGAAAGGTTGACCATTTGCTATTGCGGTTGGTCTAGGGGATTCTACAAGTCCGCATCGCGTGTAGAGACGACGGGCAGCTTGGTTTTCCACGCTGGGCTCGGTCCATACGAACCGACAATCCTGATGAGTAGTGCTTTAAGAAAGCTAAGATCTTCTGGGCCGGTTGGCTTCAGCTGAGACCTGGACATGATGACCCTACAGATTGATTGTCAAAGTTGAGGCTCAGTATTCACCTAGCTCAATTTATACGTTCTCCGCAATCGCAGTTCTCATCTAAAAAACGCCTACTGTTACAGCTTCTAGAAATTCAAATCTTGCCTCAAAAGATATCCTGCGCTCCCCTAAAAAGGGC
>JBCBJE010000296.1:0-6616 GCA_038523735.1 Cyanobacteria bacterium J06626_18
GACGACCAGTTTTGAGCAGGGACCCAACGGCCCCATCCTGCCGGAACTGAAAGCTATGTTTCCAGATGCGCCTTATATTCCTCGTCCGGGACAAATTAATGCTTGGGATAATGAGGACTTTATCAAAGCAGTCGAAGCGACGGGCAAAAAACAACTGGTTATTGCAGGTATCGTGACCGATGTTTGTGTCGCGTTTTGTACGCTCTCCGCGATCGAGGCAGGCTATGACGTTTTTGTGGTGACTGATGCTTCGGGCACCTTCAATGAAGTCTGTCGCAAGGGCGCTTGGAATCGGATGTCTAGCGCGGGGGCTCAGCTGGTTAACTGGTTCAGCGTAGTATGTGAACTGCACCGCGATTGGCGCAATGATATCGAGGGACTTGGAAAACTCTTAGCCGCATACATCCCTGACTATCAAAATCTGATGACGAGCTATACGGCAACAAGTAACAGTGGCGCTCCGGAGCGGACCAAAATCCCTGCAGCGGCTGGCGTCTAGTTGAGGCAATTCATCTATAGGGTAGACATTGCCCCACCTTGCGAATTCCGGGAATAAATATACCGTTGTAGGGGAGCATCGAGCCACGCGACCCAAAGTTTCTAAATCCTGATTCTGTTGGGTTTTGCTAGCGCTGCAACCCAACCTAAGGCAATCTACCTCGGTATTTTATTCCTCAAAAATCGGTTTAGAGCACCGCAAAATCTAACCGTGATGAAGTTTGTTTGGGACATGTGGGCGCTTCACTCACCGTGAGAAAAAGTCTCAAACGCGCTTCAAGTTTTACTAGAAATTATCCTCGAACAACAGACGCCTCAGACTGCGAGACTCAGCGGGGATGAACATCCAACTATTCATTTGAGCAAGATTGCGAGCATGAGCAGTTACACCAAAAGCAAACGGCGAGATTTCTTCAAATGGGCCTTAGCTGCTGGATTGTCTACCTATCTATTAGACAAGGGGAAATCTTGGGCCCAAAATCCAGCTGATACCAGCACTAAAGCGGATTTGATTCTTCACAACGGTCGCATTGCCACTCAAGATGAGCGGCGCTCCTTTGCTGAAGCCGTCGCCATTCGCGAGAATCGGTTTCTCGCAGTGGGCACGGAAGCCGAAGTGATGGCCTATCGCGGCGACAAGACAGAGCTAATTGACCTCAACCGTCGTACCGTCATTCCAGGGATTAACGATAGCCACACCCACCTGATTCGGGGCGGGCTGAACTACAACATGGAGCTGCGCTGGGATGGTGTTCCCTCTTTAGCCGATGCCCTACGCATGCTACGAGAGCAAGCACTCATCACACCACCGCCTCAATGGGTGCGGGTGATTGGCGGCTGGAGTGAGTTTCAGTTCGCTGAAAAGCGGATGCCCACCCTGGATGAAATTAACGCCGTTTCCCAGGAGGTGCCGGTCTTCATTCTCAACCTGTATGACCGAGCTTTGCTCAACGGGGCGGCCTTGAGAGCTTTAGGCATCGATCGCAATTCGACCGCCCCGCCCAATTCCGTCATTCGAAAAGACAACAACGGCAACCCGACGGGCATGCTCATTGCTGAACCCAACGCTGCCATTCTGTATGCGTCTGTGGCTCAGGGACCCATATTAAGCTTAGAGGACCAAGTCAATTCCTCACGTCACTACATGCGCGAGATGAATCGCTTGGGTATTACCAGCGTCATTGATGCCGGCGGGGGCGGCCAGAACTTTCCCGATGACTACGAGATTATCGATCGCCTCCACCGCGAAGGTTTGATGACAGTGCGGGTGGCCTACAACCTGTTCACTCAGAACCCCAGCGAAGAAACTGCCGATTTTCAGCGGTGGATCGACATTGCCAACCCGGGTCAAGGCGATGATTTCTACCGCCTCAATGGGGCGGGGGAAATGTTGGTCTTCGCCGCTGCCGACTTCGAAGACTTTACTGAGCCCCGTCCTACTTTACCCGCCAGTATGGAAGCTAACCTGAGCGAGGTGATTCAGCTCCTAACGGAAAATCAATGGCCCTTCCGGCTTCACGCCACTTACGACGAGTCCATCACGCGGTTTCTCGATGTCTTTGAGACGGTGAATCGCGAGGTGCCCTTTGAAGGCATGCACTGGATTTTGGACCACGCTGAAACGATTAGCGATCGCAATATCGAGCGCGTCAAGGCTTTAGGCGGTGGTATCGCGGTCCAACACCGTATGGCTTACCAAGGCGAGTATTTTGTGCAACGGTATGGGGCAGAGGCGGCCAGTCAGACGCCGCCCGTCCGTAAGATTATGGCGATGGATGTACCGTTATCCGCTGGCACCGATGGCACTCGGGTCGCTAGTTATAACCCGTGGGTTGGCTTGTACTGGCTCGTGTCAGGCCGAACCGTTGGGGGCACTGAGATTTATCCGGAAGCGAATCGCCTGGATCGCATGGAGGCGCTGAGGCTTTACACAACAGCGGCCACTTGGTTCTCTAATGACGAAGGGAATAAGGGTTCTATTGTGCCGGGCCAACTCGCTGATTTAGCGGTACTCTCGGAAGACTATTTCGCTGTTCCCGAAGAGCGCATCAAGCATCTGGAATCGGTGTTGACGATTGTGGATGGCCAGCCTGTCTATGCCAACGCCGAGTTCAGCAACCTCTCCCCACCAGATTTACCCATCAGTCCTGATTGGTCACCTGTGAGCCAGTTTGGCGGCTACCAAAACGACTCTAGAATCACTGTCAGATCCCCAAGTCAATCTCGACATCGCTCCCTGATCATGACTCGCGCTAGCAATCAACAGAACATGAATTTATCGTCCCTAAGCATGCCTGGCAGTCTTTCTCAGTTTTGGGGTGGTTTAGCCTGTGCTTGCTGCTATTAAAGGCTTCAAGAGTTTGGTTTTTGCTTGATACCTGATGTGATGTGTAACTTTACACCAAGCCATTGACTACTCAAAACCAAGACACCCAGCAGGTCACTGCCATCATTTCTCACTTAGTGCGTCCGGGCCGTGAGCAGGGCTATGAGGAATGGATTGCTGGCATTAGCGCGGCGGCCAAAACCTTCGAGGGGCATCAAGGCGTGAACATTATTCGTCCGCGCGATCGCGCCCGACCAGAATATGTGGCGATTCTGCGCTTTGACGGCTATGACCATCTCAAACAGTGGTTGGAATCTGCGACTCGGCGCACGTGGCTTGAGCGCCTGCAGCCCCTGATTCAAAAACCAGAGGATATCCAGACGCTGACCGGCCTAGAAATGTGGTTTACGTTGCCAGAAAGCCCTCTGAAAACACCGCCGCCGCGCTACAAAATGGTGCTCGTCACCTGGCTGGGGGTCTTCTTCACTCTGGCCATCGTCAGTCGATTGTTAGCCCCGCTGCTGTTAACGCTGCCGCTCTTGCTCAGTCAACTCATTACCACCGGACTGGTCGTGAATTTGCTGACCTATTTTGTGATGCCCAATCTGACCCGACTTTTTCATGGGTGGCTACATCCTCAGAGGTGAGCGTAGATGCTCTCAAAAGCCGCAATGGGTGTGGTAGGGTTGGAAAATTTTGTTTATTAAGGCTGAAACTAAGACTGGTAGAGTAATCCAGGCGATAACATCGCTCTTGTCAGTAGCATCTCCTCGCGTAACCGAACCCAATACGCGGATAGTATGAGCTCCGTAGCGACCCAAAATTGCCAGAAGCTCATCGCAGCGATCATAATTGTGCAGATCGTTTCTGAGGCAGACATGATTACTCCAATTTTTGCCTCAGACGTTCAAATATTGGGTCCTAATAGAACGGTAAAGGGATTTGTGAAATAGGCTTGCGCAACGGACTGCACCGCATCAGCCGATACGACGGCAACCGCTTCTTGAAACGCCTGATCAAAGTCGATGCCGAGTCCCAAAATTTCGTACCAGCCGAGGAGCTGAGCAATTTGAGCATTGGTCTGTTTGCCAAGGGCGTATTGGCCCAGCAGCTTATTTTTGGAGGCGTCGAGTTCTTCTTGGGTAAGTGTCTCTTCGCAAAGGCGTTCCGTTTCTTGGCGGAGTCCAGTCATAGCCACCGAGGCATTCTCGGGCGCGGTGCCCATGTAGGCTACAAACTGAGACTGACTAAGACGGGTGGGATAAAACGCGGAGACATCGTAGGCCAGGCCGCGCTTTTCCCGCAGTTCCACAAACAAGCGGCTCGAAAGACCGTTGCCTAAATAAGTACTGACGAGTTTGAGTGCGGCATAACTGTCTTCTTTAACCGAGGCAGCGGGGTAGCCCACGATCGCGATCGCCTGATTGGTTGCCTGCTCGATCAATTGCTGGGTAGCCGCTTCCGGTGGTGTCGGATAAACCAGCGGCGGCATGGACGTTGCTGGTCTGGACCAGTCGCCAAAGTTCTTTTCGACCAGCGCCATGGCCTGCTCTGGGGTAATGCGCCCCGCGATCGCCATGACACAATTATCCGGTCGGAAATACTGGGCGTGGGCGGTCTGGAGGTCTTCGCGGGTGAGGCTAAGTACGCTTTCCTCAGTGCCAATGCCTGGTCGCGCGTACGGATGCTCGCCGTACATTGCCGTCCGCAGCGCATTGTACGCCAGTGTGAAGGGCTGTTCTTGCATGGAGCGGATGCTTTGCACCATCAGCCGTCGCTCCAAGTCCAGCTCTGCTGCTGCAAAGCTAGGGGCACGAAGAATTTCGACAGCCAGCGCCAACATATTTTCAAAATCGGCAGAGACTGTCTTCAGGCTTAGCAAGCTGTAATCAGCTGAGGTGTCGCTACCTAAGCTCGCACCAATGGATTCAACTTGTTCCGCAATATCCATCGAAGAATGGTTCTCTGTCCCTTTCGTCAGCAAGGAAGCCAAAAGGGCAAATAAACCCGCCTGTGATCGCGCCTCATGACCACTACCAGCCTTGATGAGCATCCGGGCAGAAATAATATCAGCCACAGGATTTTCGATCACAACCACCACTAGCCCATTCGGCAAAACAGTGCGATGGATCAGCGGACGAGCTACAGAAGTGATGGATGAGGTCATAATCTGGGACACACAACGGTTTTAGCGGATGAAAAAGTGGAAGGGGCATAGGGGGTTTAGGGCATTAGCCTCTCACCTAAGATGCCTTAAAGTGGACCGCCTGTCGCCCGTAACTCATGGCGCAGGCAGCAGAACAGTAGAGGCATAAGCATTGGCTGACAGAAACCGCTTGGCTAAGGTTGCCAGAGTTATCGGTGTATGGGCCTGAATGCGAGCTGGATAAGTGTAGCTGGCTTCCGGTGAAGACACGACACTGTAGTAGCCATAGAGCCCTGCCAACTGACCGGGTGTTTCCGTGGAAAAAGCAAAATCATTCGTCAATAGACGCTGAGCTCGGGCGAGTTCTTTGGGAGTGATAGGACGCTCTGCTAAAGCTGAGATGCGATCGCAAATCAGCGCCTCCACCGCATCTACACGTTCAGGATCAAGCCAGGCTTGAATCGTGAATAGGCTACAGTCGCGCTGCAGAGAAAAGCTGCTGGCGATATCGAGCACCCACTGGCGCTCTTCCCGTAGCTCCCGGACCAAGCGGGCACTGCGTCCCTCGCCTAAGATGGCAGCCAGCAGATCCATCCCACAGGCATCATCCAAAGACTCTACACCTGGACCAATCCAGGCCATTAACAACCGGGCTTGTTCAAGCCGAGGCACCTGCAAAACTTGCCGACGAACCCCCCACCAAGACTCGACTTGACGGCGATCGCCAGGGGGACAGGTAAGAGGGGGCGCAAAGGCTCGAAAAGCGTGGCGCACCATCGCCAGAGTCGGTTCGAAAGGCATACCACCAGTAATTACCACCGTCATATTGCTGGGCTGGTAGTGAGTTTGGTGAAAGCAGCGCATCTCTTCCGGCGATCGCTGCTGTAAAATCGCCTCCGTTCCCAATACAGGCCGACCATAGGCATGCCCAGGAAACACCTGCTCTGACAGTGCTTGAAAGCCAATCCAGTCAGGATCATCGTGGGCCTGACGAATCTCTTCCAGCACAACCTGCCGCTCACGCACAAACTCATCTGCCGGAATCGCCGCATGGAGAACCAGTTCCGCCAAGTATGGGAGCGCTTCCGGTAAATTCGCTGCCGCTAAGGTCATGTAGAAGTGGGCGTAGTCATGACTGGTGGCGGCATTGCTCATCCCTCCCCGGGCCTCGATCTCATAATCGAACATGCCGGGCAGCAAACGCTCGGTCCCTTTGAAGACCATGTGCTCTAGAAAATGAGCCATGCCTGACCACGCCGTAGGCTCCAAAGCTGCCCCTGCATTTACCCACACATCAGCAACCACCACAGGAGTCGCCGACATGTGCTGATGAACCAAGGTCAACCCATTTTCTAAACGGTGGATGGTCGCGGGGAAGGAAAGTGTCGCAGAGGTCAAGGGAGTTCTTTACCAATTACGGTGAATGTTCAGCCGATGGGTGATTGAGCCGGCACGAGTACGCTTGCCTCGCAGCAGTTTTAAAGACCATCGTTACAAGGCCATCACCCGCCCCTAGACTTACAGGGTAAGAAGCATCCTTATCTTGCAAGTCTAGAAGTCCTTGAACGTGGCTTAGCTTTTTCTTAATAGTCGATTAATCTCTACAATACTGGACTCTGGGCTTTTGCCAAATTCAGCAATTTTGA
>JBCBJE010000297.1:0-6595 GCA_038523735.1 Cyanobacteria bacterium J06626_18
ATTTCAGAAAAGAAAAAATTTGCTTTTTGGAATAAAGTTCCGTGACGATGCTTGATTGAGTCTTCCATCAGGTTGATTCTTCGCGCTTAGTGATTTAATATGCTCCGTGTCGGGAATGTTAAGTAGCGATAAAGATGATTCTGAGTAAGGAGCAGCCATCCGGATGGTTTATTGCCCCTTCAAGGCATCCCTAAGCGAAAGATGTTCTCCTTGTGTTTCCCGTAACATGTACAATCGGTTGGGAGCAAGAAATATTCAGGAAGTTATGTTCCCGTCCCGAAAATTTCCTGAGGTTTTCGAGCACCCATTGTTTGTTCGTACAGACTTCTGACGATTAGAGACAGTTCCCAAATATATCGCGTCTGTCCTGTGATTCCCTAAGTCTTCCAGGTGATTGTCGATCGCCCATTCAGAGTATCAATGGGTAGCGATACGCTTGAAGACTGTGTTCCTTTTTATTTGTTCCCTCGAAACGGTAGTCGATAGTCTCTGTAAGCTATTGCCTAGCAGAAACATTCCAAAGTCGATCCTCTGTTCCTAGGTTTGTCCGGAGCTTTCAGGCCAAAGCTGATTGCTCAGGCTTAATACTGGATAATCATAGGTTTTTGGCAATTTACGACCGCATCTCGTTGCCCTCAAATCGCTTACCCAAATCTCGCTTACCCGATCTATTGATAGGTTCTGCAGACTGCGGAGGGTTAGATATGTCCCAAACGTCTGCATCGCTTTCCAACTGTTCCCTGCTGGTAACGTACTCGACCTGTTCATTCAAGTTAGCCTGACCAGACATGTACCAAAATATCGCCTTCAGGGTGACCTCTAACCCATTGCTTGATTGTCAAATGGGCCGCCATCTTTGCTTCATCACACTGCTTAGGTCAATCCAGGGAACCACAAACTCCTGTCTGAAAGTCTTAAGAACTGAGCATTTACATCCTCTAGTCTTAAGATCTTAACTGAGCAATACCGACTCAACTTTTTAGGGGTTTAGGAATTCTCTGGGATATGGAAACCGACCAGAAAATCATGTCAATGCTTTTCTGGAAGACCCACGAAAGGTGCGCTCTGTAGATGATTCCCTCTTGATGGACAAGCAATCTACAGGGCCTGAAGGCTTTCGTAATTTGAGCTTTACTAAACCCAGAATCACTGTAAGCAAGCCATCTAGTAGATAAAGTTCAGCCTTTGAATGGCCATTTCATCTACCTCTGGACTGCGATAATTGTCTGCAAGAAGATGGGTTTACTCTATGCAGTTTGCCGAGTTTTCATGGAGCAAAGACGCCTAGTCGCATTGCTCAGATTATCTCAGCAGCCATCTTCGCATTCGGATAGAAATCCTGATGGAGTTTTTGACGCGAGTTAGCATTCACTTAACTATGAACAACAACACTTTCTCTGAGTCAGTCTGCGTTCTCTTTGTCGATCGCGCTATTGATGGCTATCGACGTATATTGCAAGAACTGCAACCAGGGATTCAAGCTCATCTTCTCGATCTCAATGAAGATGGCATCCATCAAATTACTCGGATTCTGGGTACTGACTATTTAGAGAAAAGTGTTCAAGAAATTCATAGCGACGCAGGCGAGGAATTTATCGCCAAGCTCCACCACTTCACGGGAGCCACTATCAACAATGTACCGGCTGGCGCGATCGCAACCCAAACGTCCCAAACCATGACTCATCAGCTGATTGCAGTAGATACATCCGTCGCCGACTATCAAGCCATCCTCAAAGACCTCCGGGCCCAAGGTGACCAGCGCGAGGTCATTTTGCTCGATGGCCACGAGGATGGCGTTGAAGAATTAGCAGCAGTCCTAGCCGAGCACCAGAATGTTGAGGCGTTGCATATTCTTGCCCATGGGGATGTTGGTAGCCTTTTTCTAGGCACAGCGACGCTCGATCAGACCTCAATGCAACGGCAGTATGCCGATGCATTGGCGGTAATTAGCCAAGCCCTAGCCCCTGACGCCGATGTGATGATCTATGGCTGCCAGTTTGGTCAGGGCGTCCAAGGATTTATTGCTACCCAGACACTGGCATTAATGACAGGCGCGAATGTCGCGGCTTCGGCAACGCTTACCGGAGCGAGTGCCTTGGGGGGCGACTGGAACTTAGAACTGCAGGTTGGTGATGTCAAAGCCAAGGCGATCGCGGCGCCCTCTTTCCCAGGTGTTTTATCCCCTACAACCATAAACTCTGATGTTCCAATCACCGATCACAGCGCTGCAGCCGTTTCCCTCCTCTTCATCGACGCTTCGGTTAAAGATTACCAGCAGCTACTAGCCGGTCTCAAACCCGGCATCCAAGCTCATCTTCTCAACCCTAACGAAGACGGCATCCACCAAATCACCCAAATCCTCCAAAGTTCAAACTTCCCAAAGGACTTACAAGCCTCTCCTACTCCCCTACTCCCCCACTCCCCCATTCCCCCCCACTCCATTCACATCGTCTCCCACGGTTCCCCCGGCTGCCTCTACCTTGGCAACACCCAACTCAGCCTCGACACCCTCCCCCACTACACCAAAAGTCTCCAGGCTTGGTTCACTCCAACGGCTAAGAGTCAGGAGTCAGGAGCTGCCCCACTACCCACTACCCACTACCCACTACCCACCACCCTCTCACCCTCCCACCCTTCCACTCCCCAACTCTTCCTTTACGGCTGTAATGTCGCTGCTGGCGACGCGGGTGAAGAATTCCTCGCCAAGCTCCATCACCTCACCGGAGCTGCGATCGCTGCATCCTCAACCCCCATTGGGAATGCTGCGATCGGCGGTAACTGGGAGTTGGACAAGATCACCACTCCCCCACTCCCCCACTCCTCCACTCCCCTACTCCTCCACTCCCCCACTCCTCCATTCCCCTTCCACCAAGAAGCCCTCAATAAATATCCTTACACCCTCGACCCAATTGGTTTACAAGCCACCTTTGAAGGACTCATTGACTACGCTGTCACGGGTGGCTCCTTCCGTACGCAGTCAAATACTGCAGACCCAACTGCTTTAGGAACGTCAGCTTCTGGAGTGCTAACAATTCCCACTGGTGCCACAGTCCAATCGGCCTTTTTGTATTGGGCGGGTTCTGGTAATTCAGCTGACACAACCGTTAGCCTCGATGGCGCACCAGTGACAGCCTCGCGGGTATTTGACGCCGACTTTGATGCCACCGAAGGATATTTTTCGGGATTCGCTGATGTCACGGCTGCGGTTACAGCAAAAGGAAGCGGAACATACACGCTAACCGATTTGA
Organism: Cyanobacteria bacterium J06626_18; assembly: GCA_038523735.1. Lineage (GTDB taxonomy): Bacteria > Cyanobacteriota > Cyanobacteriia > Phormidesmidales > Phormidesmidaceae > SIO1E4. Next base: position 3,249 of record JBCBJE010000297.1, read on the forward strand.
CCGTGGATTCAGGTGGTCCCTTTGCAAGTTTCTCAACCGTGATGGCCACTTGGGGGTTGGTTGTTATCTATGAAGACCCCGCAATCACGGTAGGCAGTCAAATCAACGTCTATGACGGGTTTGAGTTATTGCTCAACAACCCCAATTTCCCAAACTCAAGGACCTTCACACTCTCTGGATTAAATGTTCCTGCAGGGGCCACAACTGAATTGACCACGCTGATCTGGGAGGGCGATGACAATATTAGTGGCACGGAGCAGGTCACTGCGAATGGCACCCAATTTTCTTCGCCCACGGGGGGAAGCCATGACTCGGTAAGTAATGAAAGTGGCGTTGGAGCTGGAGGGCCTACATTTGGAGCCGACATTGACACATTCGATGTTTCAAGCGTCGTTAATACAGGTGATACTTCCCTTAGTGTCGGCATTTCAACCGGAAGTGACCAAGTCCACGTCAATGCCTTTGTGGTTAAAGTTGACAACCTGTTTGTCGCAGAAATTGACCTGAATGGTCCCGATGCCGGCGAAGACTTTACAACAACCTTTACCGAAGGCACGGCCCCTGTGTCGGTCGTTGATACCGACATCGAAATCACCGATGTTGACGGTAGCAACCTTCAATCGGCAACAATTGTCTTAACCAACCCTCAAACGGATGATATTTTGTCTGTGGGTTCGTTGCCAGGAGGAATTACTTCTGCAATTGATACCAATGTACCGGGACAGATTACGGTCACACTCACTGGGCCAGGAACATTAGACGAGTACGAAACAGCGCTGCAGGCCGTTACGTTCAGCAATTCATCTGACGATCCGGATACAACCAACCGAACTGTTGAGATCACCGTCAATGATGGGGATGCCGATTCTGACGTTGTGACAACAACGGTTTTAGTCATCCCTGTAGAACCTCCTATCGTCGACCTCAACAGTGCAGCAAGTGATGCCGATACGGATCGCGACTTCTCTGCCACCTTTATCGAAGGGGGTTCAGCTGTTGCGATTGCCGATACGGATACAGGTATTGCGGATGCTGATGGCACCACGATCGCTTCAGCAACCGTTACTCTTACTAATGCACTTACAGGCGATCAACTCTTAGTCAACGGCACTGAGGCTCTCACGGGCGGTAGCATTACGACCACCAACGGCACTGTGAATTTTTCTGCTGTCGATTCAGGTGGCCAGATTCAGGTGAGCTTAAGTAGCGGTGCTCCTTTGCCCCTGGCAGATTATGAAGAGGCGATCGAGGCCATCAGCTTCAATAATACGCAAGCGGATCCTGAAAATACTACTCGCACCGTTGAAGTGGTGGTGAATGATGGGCTTGCAGATAGTAATGTAGCGACGAGTCGTATCACTGTCACTCCCGATACTGACGGGGATGGGGTGGGCGACGCCGTTGATATTGATGACGATAACGACGGCATTCTGGATAGCGCTGAACAAATCACAGGCTTTGGCACAGGGGGCGCGTTTAATGATGGCGATGCAGTTCCAGACGGTGCCACAGTTTTTACCCTAGGACCAGATGGCCCGACTCCAGCCGTAAACGTGACTACTTTGGGAGGCACGACAACCACCGCTATCACCTGGGAAGAGGGTCAATTCGGCAACCCGACTACAGCACCCGCTTTAGCCGATGGTCTGCTGTTTTCTTTCGATAATGCCGGCGGGACGACGCAGGCCGATATTGAGATTGATTTTGGTCAGACAGTCTTCGACGCTCAGTTTACGATTGGCGACATTGACGGTCCGGCTGCCGACAGCGAAAGTATTACCATTCGCGCATTTGATGGGGATAACAATGAAATTACGTTAACTGCCGCGAATTTCCAGAACCCAGGTTCCAATATCAATCTCACAGGAACAACCATTAGCTCGCTAGGAGCTGAAACCGGTGACGGTAGCGTTGATAGCAGTATTCAGGTCGTTATTCCAGGCGAAGTTTCGCGCATTGTGCTCGAGGGTGCCGACCCCGCCGCAGGCGCTACGGGCAACCTGTTTTTCAACCTGAATGGTCTAGCCTACACCGCCGATCTGGACACTGATAACGATAACGTTGTTAACCGCCTGGATATTGATAGCGACAACGACGGTATCCCTGACAATATCGAAGCCCAAACCACTGCCGGCTACGTCGCACCGTCGGGTATCGGTGCCAGCGTTATCGATGCTGATGACGATGGTCTAGACGATAACTACGACAGCAACACGACCAGTACCGACAGTACTGCAAGTGTTGGCATCGATCCCATCACCAATACCGATGGGGTCGATGAGGTTGACTACCTGGACGCCGATAGCGACAACGACACAATTGACGATATTGCTGAGCGTGGCGATGGCCAGCCAATTACCATAATCTCCAATGCGGATGCGGATGGGGATGGTCTGCTCGATATCTTTGAGGGCGGGACCCTCAACGACGGTTTCGATGTCAACGATAGTGCGATTGCAGGAGACAACGGTGGTACCGACGGTGACTATTCCAACTTCACTCTGGCTGACACGGATGCCGATACTAACGCCAATGAAGCTGCCCCTAACCGCACATCCAATGATGCCGCACCCACAGTAATAGACTTGGACTATCGCGACGACACGCTAGCTGACGACTTTCCCACGGCAACCGACGATACTGCGACTGTTGATGAAGACGATAGCGTCAATGTCCAGGTTTTGGACAACGATACCGCGGGTGGGGATGGTCTAGCTTCCGTTACCATTACCACCGCTCCCACTAGCGGTACGGCGATCGTCAACGACAATGGCACCCCAACAGATCCGACGGACGACTTCATCACCTACACGCCGACCCCGGATTTCAGCGGCACGGATAGCCTCGTTTACACCATCACCGATACCGATGGCGACACTTCCACCGCGACGGTCACCTTCACGGTAAATGAAGTCGATGACTTCCCTACAGCAACGAATGACACTGCCACCCTTGATGAAGACAGCACCGTCAATGTGCCAGTGCTCGGCAACGATACCGCCGGCGGCGATGGCTTAGGCTCTGTCACCATCACCACGCCTCCCGTCAATGGCACCGCCGTCATTAATGATGGGGGAACACCTACCGACCCCACCGACGACACCCTTGACTTCACTCCCAATCCTGACTTCAACGGCACCGATAGCCTGACTTACACCATCACCGATACTGACGGCGACACTTCCACCGCCACCGTTACCTTCACCGTCAACCCGGTAGACGACTTCCCCACCGCCACTGATGACACGGCCACCGTCGATGAAGACAGCACCGTCAATGTCCCCATCCTCGGCAACGATACCGCCGGCGGCGATGGCTTAGGCTCTGTCACCATCACCACAACGGGG
>JBCBJE010000298.1:0-6590 GCA_038523735.1 Cyanobacteria bacterium J06626_18
ATGTCATTCCGTTCGCGAAGCGACTCCGCTAGGAGTAATGAAGGGAAGCGCAGTGAGGAATCTCAAGCTACTGCGAAAAACCAAGGTGTCTCAACTTCGTTGTGAGTGAGCAAACGTGTCAAACTGGTTAGGTTTTCTGATAAACCTATTCAGCAGGCTAGGTAGTTTATGCAGAAATCCTAGCGATCTGAGCTGCTCTCACAATATCTATGTTCAGTACACACGTGCTCTCAAAACTCCTGGCTGTTTTGACTCAAAAGACCCGCAAGGCCACCGTTTTCTGGTTTAGCCTCAGCTTCGCATTCGCTTTAATTTACGGTTGGCTGGCACTTCAGCAGGCGTTTGAGCACGACTTTGTAGTACAGGATGATGCTCGCCAGCATATTTTTTGGATGCAGCGCTATGTTGATCCGGAGCTATTCCCGAATGACTTAATCGCGGACTACTTTCAGTCGGCGGCACCGATTGGATATACAACCCTCTACAAAACGGCAGCAGCCTTAGGACTTGAACCCGGATTCTTCGGCAAGATTCTGCCTTTTTTTCTGGGGGTGATCACAGCAGGATATGGTTTCGTTCTGAGTCTTGAGCTTTTTCCCATACCGTTATCAGGTTTTTTCTCGTCGGTTATCCTCACGCAAACGCTGTGGGCTTCGGACGAGATTTCATCAGGAACACCCCGCGCTTTTCTGTATCCGCTGCTGATTGCCTTTGTCTACTATCTGCCCCGGCGATCGCACCTAGCCTGCCTATTGCTGCTAGCACTACAGGTTGTCCTATATCCCCCTATTGCGCTGGTTTCACTGGGGTTGGTTGCCATTAGGCTGGTTCATTGGCAGCAGGGAAGGCTCTCATTATCTAAAGATTGGCGCGACTATGCGTTGTTTGCTTCAGGATTCTGTCTGATTGGGGGTTTGACGTTTTACCTCAGAAGTCTGTCTGACTTTGGGGCCATTGTGACGCGCTCGCAAGCTATGCAGATGTCTGAGTTTCAGGAGAAGGGACGGAATGCCTTCTTCTTGCCAGGATTGCGTTACTGGCTGGATGGCTATCCGGGACGCAGCGGGATCTTTCATCGGCGTATGACGATTCCGGGGACGCTGCTGGCGGGGGCTTTTTTGCCAATTGTGCTGGGCTTGCCGCTGAAAACGCCGCTCAGAAAGCAAGTAAAGCCGAGTGTCTACAGCCTTGTACAACTGTTAGTAGTTTCTTTTGGGCTATATGCGATCGCCCACCTCTTCCTCTTTAACTTCCATGTTCCCAGCCGCTATACCAGTCATACTGTGCGATTGGTTCTGGTGCTGGCAGCCGGCATTTTTTGGGGCATATTCATCGACGATATTTTCAGGCTTGGTCAGTTTTGGCAGCGATCGCTGGGTCAAAAAAAGACTGTTTTCCACAGATTACTCTCAACCCTGAGCACAGGGTTTCCACTCGTGTTGACTGCAGTTCTTTTCATCGTTACCTTCTTTTACTATCCCCTGTTAATCGGTGACTATCCCAAAGCAGGTTACCGGGAATCGCCGGAAGCGCAGCCCATTTACGAGTTTTTTGCCGAGCAGCCCAAAGATATTCTGATTGCTTCGCTTTCTTCTGAAGCAGATAATATCTCGACGTTTTCGGCGCGATCGGTGCTGGTCTCGAAGGAACACGCTCTGGCTTATCATCAGGATTACTATGCTCAGATTCGTCAACGGGCCGTGGATCTGCTGGTAGCTCAATATTCTGAAGATCCGTCATCAGTTTCACGATTCATTCAGAACTATGACGTCGACTTTTGGCTGTTGGACAAAGACGCCTTCGATTCTGAGTATATTTCTGAAAATAATTGGCTAAGGCAATTTCAGCCCGTGGCGGAGGCGTCAGCTTCAAGTCTGGAGCAAGGCGCTGTACCTGTTCTGGAGCAGGCAATTCCAAGCTGTACTGTGCTTGATGCCGGTGATTGGATAATCCTAGAGAACCAGTGTGTTGCCCAATTTGCCGCGAATTTCAACTCCTGAACTCGTAATTTCGTCCGGTGGACATCAGACCCTACAATGGGTTGGCGCGTTTAAATGAGCAGGATGGACGTGCTCGTATAGCCAAGAGAGATCGCCACGATTATGAATGCAGACTATTGGAGTCTTTTGCAGCAGACGGTGATTAAGCCCGGCAACTGCACCCATTGCGGGGCTTGCGTGGGGCTCTGTCCCAAACTTTTAGAGTTTCGTGAGACGGCTGCTGGTCCGCTGCCGCACTTACAGCGCCCCGTAAACGCAGCTGATGAGGAACCATTGTCGTTGGCATGGGCAGCTTGTTCAGGACGAGGCGTTCCTTACCCCGAGCTGTTCGAAGCGTTGCATGAAACACTGCCGCCCAATTGGTTGGTGGGACCGTATCGTCAACTGTTTACAGGCTATGCCGCTAATTCAGCTATTCGCAGGCGCGGCGCTTCCGGTGGTGTGATTAGTCGCATTCTGATTCATCTGTTAGAAACGGGACAAGTCGAAGGTGCTGTCGTCCTCAAGCAGGGGCTCCATCAACCTGACAAAGCTGCCCCGCTGATTGCGCACAATCGAGAGGAGGTGCTGACAGCAGCTCAGAGTGTGTATGCCGTGACTCCGATGCTGACGCTACTGCCCGAAATGGAGGCATTTGAAGGACGTCTGGCATTTGTGGGTCTGCCGGAGCAGGTTGCTGCTTTACGAATGCTGCAGGCCGCTGGACATCCTGCGGCTCAGAAAGTGGTGTTTGTTGCCGGTCCCTATACTGGCACAAACATGTACTTTGGGGCAGTGCGGGCGTTTTTGCGATCACAAGGCGTTGCCGACAAGATTGCCATCACATCCCTACAGTGGCGCGCGGGTGAATGGCCCGGTTATCTCCAAGTCGAAGTGGCTGATGGGCGTGTCTTCAAAGCCGAGAAGTTTTACTACAACTATCTGATTCCTTTTTACATTTCGCGCAACTGCCAAATCACGCCAGATTTCACCAACGAACTCACCGATGTCTCGGTCGGGGATGCCTGGTCGCCAACATTTGAAGCTTCGGGCGGCGGCCACTCGGTGATAGTGGCGCGCAGTCAGTTAGCAGCAAACATCTTGTCGGAAATGCAAGCCGATGATGAATTGACGCTGACCCCCGTTGATGTGAACCAAGCCCTTGCGATGCATGGGCATATGCTGGACTTCAAGAAACGCGGCACCTACATTCGTCTGGAATGGCAGCAGCAGCAAGGCAAGCCCATTCCCGAATTTGGCTATCGCCCTGAAACCATTCCCTCTAGTCGCCGCTGGGTAGAGGTTGTCATCAGCGGCTCGTTTGCCATTGGCCGCAATCCCCTAGCCCGTTGGCTCATCGCCCGCTTGCCTCTGGGCATTGTCGGCCCCGCCTTCAATACCCTACGCAAAACCTGGAAAAGTCTGTCGAAGCCGACCAAACGCAAAGGACTGGGCGAAGCCCGGTTTGTATTGACAGGAGGGGGCGATCGCTGGCAGGAGATTGTTCAGGTTCGGGGGGTGGAGACGGGTGATGGGGTGATGGGGTGAGAGGGGAACGCGGAGAGAGGGGGGAGTGACGGAGTAATGGGGTAAAGGGTAGAGGGTCGTGGGCAACGGGGAGAGAGGGAAGAACTCAAAACTCTTACCATCGACCATCACCGATTACCCATCACCAACCAAGCACCAAAGACCAACTATCAACCAAAAACTATCAACCAAAAACCAAGAACCAAAAACCAAAAACCAAAAACCAAAAACAGTCTATTCCATTCATCACCATGCAACCCCATTCATCAGCATTAAAAGCGAGTTTTCAACGCTATGTGGAGTGTCAGTTTCCACGGGTGCTTACCCAGATGGATCGGGATCTAGATTCGCCGACGTTTGGGTGCTTTGATCGGAACTATTGGCACTATAAAATTCGCGATTTTCCTTCGACGATTTTGCAGCAGGGGGCCTTTACGCTGGAGGCGATCCGGACGGGGGCGGTGGCGTCTGTGAGTCCGACGGCGACGATTGACCAGTGGTGTGTCGGCGCGGTGAATGCCCTGGGTAGACAGGTCGATGGGCGAGGCCGGGTAGATGAGTACTATCCCTTTGAGGCGGGCTATCCACCGGCAGCGTTTGGGTTGTATGCTGCGGCTCGTCTGCTGTTTGAGTGGCAAACGAGTGCTCCTGAGCTATGTGTTTTGGTGGATACCGCTCCGCTTAAGCGGCTTGCTGAGCATCTGGCCATACGGGTTGAGCAGGGTGCGACGAATCAGCAAGCAGCAGGATTAGCGGGATTAGCGCTAGCGGCCAAAGTGGGGCTTGCTCCCGAATTAACGGCCAGGGTGGAGACCTTGGCGACGCTAATTTTTGAGGCTCAGCATCCAGAAGGATGGTTCAACGAATATGGCGGTCCCGACTTTGGATATCTGACGGTGACGCTGGATGCGTTGGTGGACTATTACGATGCGACGAGCGATCGCCGTGCTGTTGTTGCGATCGACCGTGCCGTTAATTTCCTGGCTCAGATGGTAGGGGTGGATGGCTGTTTGCCTTCCACCCTCAATAGCCGCAACACAGATTATGTAGTTCCCTACGGTTTGGTGCGGGCGGCGGCTTGGAATGCCACCGCGGCTTGGCTGGTAGCGGAACTTTTCGGCAGCATGGCAAACCCAGCCCATTTCTTTTGGAGTACGGATGATCGCTACCACTGCCACTACATTTTTGCCAGCATTGTCCGCAGCCTGCCTCATCTAGATGCGATGCAGCCAGCTCAAACACCTCAGGTTGAAACCAGTACCTGGCTGGAAGGCTGCGGCTTTTGGGTCCATCGCTCCTTAGGAAAATCCTGGACTGCCTACGTAGCGGCTCGCAAAGGTGGGTTGGTGCGGATCCATCAGCAGGGCAGCCAGCCTACCGTGCTCGACAATGGGTGGCGCATTACTCAAGGCTCTCAACTTTGGACAACCAACTGGTGGTCAGCCGAGTGGCATGTTGAGAAGCAAGCTGATAGTGTCCGCATCTCAGGTCGTTGTCAGAAGACCAAGTTTCACAGGGTCAATCCTCTTAAGCACCTTGTCTTGCGGCTGCTGGCTTTCAATCTCAGACAGGCTGTAATTCCGTTGCTCAAGCGGGGCATGATTTTTCGTCCCGGTAGCAGCGTTGGCCCTTCCTTTGAAAGGTACATTGAGATTGGGGATTGGGGACTGCGCCTTAAAGATCACTTTGGGGCCTGCAGGGAAGCAGTGGCGAGGGTAAGCATTCGGCAAAACTTGAGGCATGTTGCCAGCGCCGATAGCTTCAGTCGTGAGGAACTACTGTCTGGCTTATCTGAAACGGCTCCTCAAAAGCTAGACGCAGAGGTCATTACTGTAGCCGAGTGGACTCCCCCTGAAGGTTAAGTATGGTGAGAAGTAAGCGTTAAGGGGGAATAGGAGCAGAGGAGGCAGGAGCAAGGGAGGTAGAGGATCAAGCACTTTCCAAATTCCGTAGGGCTTTGCCCTTCCCGCAGGGTATTCCGAATTCCGAATTAAACACGTTCATTGACGACCAGTTCTTCACTCTTTAATAGTGCAGACAAATCGAGAATATGCATCATCTGATGTTGATAAGGAACAGCGCCTCGAATGTGGGCACGCTTCAATGCAAGTGCCGGATCAGAGATGCCTTGAATACTTTTAGGGTTAATTGTAAACATAGCATCTTGGATATCTTCTACGACAATACCGATTGTCATATTATCCAATTCGGCAACGATCGCTTTGGGTTTGATTGCCAGTGAGTTCAGCTCTAAATCTAGCGCTTTGCCTATATCAATGATAGTCAGAATTTCACCGCGTAAGTTGATATTGCCGATGATATGGTTCGGACAGCAAGGAATTGGAGTGGCTTCAGTGACTGTGATGAATTCCCGAACAATTTGCGACTCAATACCGAAGAACTTGTTATTTAAGGATACGATGACAAAGGTGTTAGATCCTTCCATCGAGGCGTCTTCATCCAGCGATCGCCGCAAACTTTCGGCTCGTTGCCGAAAAATCGTCTGTGCTTCTAAGGTTAATTTTTGGGGGGATTTAGTTTGACCTATTGAATTATTGGGTTCGAATGCTTCCACCCCATATTGTGTGGCATCTACACGCGAACTACTGTAAATTTCATTGACCAAAAAGCTGGTAACCGAAATAACCTGCTGGATCTCACCTGAACTAAACCAGTTTTGAGGCTCACTCAAAACGAAAAAAGGTTCCTCAGCTACTCCCTGGCCGGATATAAATCTCCTGACCTCTGGGCTAAGCTGTTCCTGATATTGAGAAAGATCGGTGTTGATATCCTCGCTGGAAACGTCTCTGAGTCCCTGAATGGATTTGGCAACGATGCCAATCCTCAGTTCAGCATGACTCACCACCACCACACTATCGGTCAGCTGATAGGGCTCAGGTCTTGAATCGGCAATAAGTTGTAAATCGAGTATCGGAAGAACTTCGCCTCGTAGGTCGATGACGCCAACGATGCCTAGCGGGGCATTGGGAATAAGAATGAGTTCTGGGAGAGAAAAAACCTCCTCCATATAATCAGTCTTGATAGCGCTGAGATGCTGATTAAGGGTAAAGAAAAAATAGGGAG
>JBCBJE010000299.1:0-6587 GCA_038523735.1 Cyanobacteria bacterium J06626_18
GAATACCTCAAAAAGTTTGGCTACACGGGTGAACAAGCTTACCTGTTATTGAGCTGTGCGCCTGTAGAAGGTCGCGTCAGTGGCATTGTCGATATCCCTAACGCCTGTTGTACGTTGGCACTGCCGACAGAAATATTCGATAAGGACATATTGCCCACTTAAAGTTAGTTGATAGGGAATGGGGTAGAGGCTGGAGAGTAGCAAGTGATGGGGTAGAGCGCGACATGTTGTGTCTTTACACTGCAGACTTGTTATTCTCTGCTCTCTACCCTCCACCCTCTACTCCACAAACTCCTTATCCCCTGTTGGAGGCCATTACCGCATGCCGCTCTATGATTATCGCTGTGAAACGTGTGGCGATTTTGAAGTTTGGCGCAAACTAGTCGAGTTGAAAATCCCTATGGTGTGCCCAAGCTGTGACGCAGGCGTGAAGCGCATATTCTCGGTTCCGAATGTCAATCTAAATTCTGGTTATTTTCCAGCGGCAAGCAAGCCGTCGAGCAAGCCTAGGCTTGTCAAGCGCAAGAGTCGGGAAGCATCGCAACCCAAAAGCCAAGCTTCAAAATGTAATCGCCCCTGGATGATTGGTCACGCGGCTGAGCGACTGTAACAGCACTTCATCGCTAAGTGTCAGGACTCATTACACAACCGGGCAAGAAAGCGATCGCGGCTAACTTCATCTAGCGATCGTCGCCAGAGGGTTTGCTCCCGAAGGGCAGATAAAAGGTGGTGAAACTCAGTTGACCAGGGCTCGGACGACGATACATGGGCAATACAAGTGCAGGGATTTGAGTCAATTACCGGCTCTTTCCTTGCACTTGCTTACCGCTTTTTAGTCCTTAGAGCCTTGTTCTGAAGCTTTCTCAGCTTTTTTCAGCAAACCCTAGCTACGTCAGCGCCCTAAATCCGGCGGCGCTTGAGCCCCAGGGCTGATGCTCCGGCTAAGGCTGCCAAGGCCATCACCGTGCCAGGCTCCGGTACTGGAGTGACAGGGTCTCTGGAGTCGGCGAGCAGGGTGATCTCATCACCGTAGATGCGCCGTTCGGTCCCAAGAACGGTGTAGTCGCTGTCTAAGAGTGGGAAGCTATAGACCGGTGTGAAGGTCACCTCAGATAGGTTGTCCTCCAGGCGATTGACGTTGACCTCAAGGTGGCCGTAGTGCTTACCGCCCTCAACGAGCTGTAACACGCCGTCCACTTCCTGCCAGAGTTCTGGTTCATCCTGGTCGGCTGTCCACTGGCTAAAGGGGTTGTACCCCAGCGGATCGTCATTGTCGTCACGAATTTCGCCGCGCAGGCCATCACCTGCAACCCCAACATCGTAGTAGGTGACCCCGATGCCATCACCGTCTTCGTCGACAAAGCTCCGCTCAAACATTTCGCTGTGGCCGGAAAATACTGCCAATACGCCATACTCTTCAAACAGCGGCTGATACTGACGCAGGGGCGTGCCGCCCTGACCGCTAGAGCGCTCATGGTTCATAGGGAAGCCATGGGTCCCGCTAGAGTAGGGCGCATGATGAAACTGCACAAAGATAATTTGTCCCTTGTCACGGGCATCTTCCAGTTGCTCAATTACCCAGTTCCATTGAGGACTGCCTGGATTGAAGTCAGCTAGGTCGGTGCCGCCCTCTGCCTCGTACTGCTCGCGAGTGAAATTCTGCTGTGTGTCGGTGCCCGGCCCCGTAAATTCCAGACCGCTGATTTGGGGAGGCTGCCCTTCACCACCATAGTTGTCGCGGCTGTCATCCGGTTCACCATTGGAGCTGTCCAGCGTCAGGAACGTGATGGGGCCGTAGTCAGTACGATAGTAGTTGTCTTGGTGTTCAGGCGTGCTATTTTCAGGGGCATCAAAGTAAGTGTGGAACTTGTCGCGGCCAAACTTGGGACCAAACCGGCCATCCTCGTCAATGCCATAGCCCCCATTCAGAGCACCAAAGTTTTCCCAGTTACCCAGGGCAGGTAGTAGCGGATATTCGGACAGGCCGCTGTCAAATTCGCCAGCATTATGACGAAAGAACTCATCCCAACCTGGCTGGTAGCCGCCGCCCTGCATCAGGTCACCCGGCATAGCTAGGAAGTCGGGGTCGCGGCTGTTGATGATTTCGAGGTTGTTGGCGTAGCCCTCGGTTTCGGTGAGGGCATAGAGTAGGCGGCTACCTGTGGTGCCGAAAGTTTCAGCCCACTGACTTGCTTCTGGATCAGGACGGGCTTCGGAACCATTGGCCAAGGCGCCCTGCTGCCAGTCGCGACCCGAAACACGACCCGCTGGCTGGGTTTCACTATCAGAAAGGGCAATGAAGCGAATGCTGTCCCAGTCATCGGCAGTCGGGGCTGTCTTAAAGGATGCATCGAATACGCTATCCTCTACGGCCACGGAGTAGTTGTATTGGGTATTGGGCAGCAGACCCCTAACATCAACTGTATGTTTGTAGTTATCGCCTTCCAGCAGCCAGGAGCCCTGCTCTAAACCCTCAATTTCTTGAGCTTGTTCAGCAGTGGTGTAGGCCAGGACAGATTCAAGGGATGGGGTGCTGTTAAAGAGCAGCGGTGCCTCTAGTCCGGGGCCTTCAATCGAAAGCGTTCCGGCTGTATTTTCATCCGTAAACCAGGTGAAATACATGCCATCGGAGGACGGCTGCTGCAGGTAAGGATTCACACGAAAACTCGCTGCTTCAGCCGGAATTGTAAACAGACAAACGAATGCAGGTAGTGTGATCGCACTACCCAGAAACACTTTAGAATTCAGCATATGACTAAAGAAAAGAGGGTTGAAATAGACACTCACAAACTGAGCACTTGCACGGTCAGTACTCAGTAGGGAGAATACGGCCTGTAGATTAAGTAGTGTTAAAAACGATGCCCATTAACTACGGAGCCGGGCATTTGGCCGCGGTATCGTTCCTGGTTTGAGAGCAAAACCAAGAAATTCATAAGATAGAAGGACTACTTTCTTTATGTGAAGTTTTCATGCTCGACCGAATCCGCGCGATCGCTGACCGCTTAACCCCTCGCCTGATTGAAATTCGCCGTCACCTCCACAGCCATCCTGAACTCAGCGGGCAGGAATATCAGACAGCTGCCTACATCGCAGGCGTGCTGTCTTCCTGTGGTCTCAAAACCCAAGAGCTAATTGGTAAAACAGGGGTCATTGCCGATTTACCTGGCAATAGTAAGCGGCAAGACATTTTGGCGCTGCGAACCGATATGGATGCGCTGCCAATTGTCGAAAAAGTTGAACTAGAGTTTGCTTCTCAAAAGCTGGGTGTGATGCATGCCTGCGGGCATGATGTTCATACCACTGTTGGCCTAGGGACGGCTATGGTGCTATCAGAGTTAGACTCCCCGCTGGGTCCTCTGCGATTTATCTTTCAACCTGCAGAAGAAACGGCTCAAGGGGCGCGCTGGATGGTGGCGGACGATGTCATGGCTGGCGTCGAGGCTATTTTAGGCGTTCATGTCTATCCCTCCATTGCGGGGGGCAACATTGGGATCCGCTACGGTGCGCTTACCGCTGCGGCAGACAACTTGGAGATTCATATTGTGGGGGAATCGGGCCATGGCGCACGTCCTCATGAAGCTATAGACGCTATTTGGATTGCGTCCCAAGTCATCACAACACTGCAGCAGGCGATTAGTCGCACCCACAATCCTCTTCGGCCTGTCGTTCTGACCATTGGCCAAATTCAAGGCGGGCGGGCACCCAACGTGATTGCAGATCATGTCAGGCTGACGGGGACAGTGCGATCGCTGCATCCGGACACCCGTGAAGAACTGCCCACCTGGATTGAAGACATTGTGGCCGGCGTTTGCAAACCCTACGGAGCCAAATACGACATTAACTATCGTCCAGGTGTCCCCTCTGTGATGAATGATCCAGGTCTGACCCAACTGCTGGAACTTTCGGCTAGAGAAATCTGCGGCGAAGATCACGTTCAGCTCATTCTGGAGCCGTCCTTAGGCGCTGAGGATTTTTCTGTCTATCTAGACCACGCCCCTGGCAGCATGTTTCGCTTGGGAGTGGGGTCACCGGACCTGCCCAATTATCCGCTGCATCATCCTAAATTTCAGGTCAACGAAGCGGCGATCGCGACGGGGGTAACAACCTTGGCCTATGCCATGTACCGCTATTGGCAAACTAAAGATGTCAGTGTCCTGCCGCTACCCTAATCCTGTTTCCTTTGCTGCAACCAAGTAACCCTTGGAAAGCGTCCGGTTCCCCATGAACAGCGCTACACTGGCGACGATAGAGGGTTCTACATTCTGTCAGAGTAATACTTGCGGGCTACGTCGCTTGTCTCTTGGCCTGTTCTCTGTCTCATCCCTTAGTCCCTCAAACCTGCTGATCCGAATCTAATAGAGCATGTCAACTTCGCACTCGATTCCCATTCTGTTTGTCACCGCCGACCAGCTGGACACTCAATTTTCAGAGGAGAAACCCTGGATTGAGGCAATGGGATTTAAAGCTGAGCCAGGCACCTATTGCCTGCTGCCAGGTACCGACAAAGGTATCGCCAAAGTTTTAGTAGGCCGTTCAGACAAGCTCGACATGTGGCTTTTAGCCGGGTTTGCTCAGACACTCCCACCGCATCAATATGCTCTCGTTGACGAGTTCACCCCCGAAGAAGCCACCGCGCTAGCTCTGGGATGGCGATTAGGGCAATATCGCTTCACGCGCTATAAGAAAAACGGTCATAATTCAGCCGCCGAGCTGGTAACGCCGGCAAAAGCCAACGTCGATTACATCGAAGCCGTTATCGAGGCTACTTTTCTGGCCCGTGATCTAATTAACACTCCCGCCAATGAGATGGGACCCATCAACCTGGAAGAGGCCATCCGGGTCTTGGCTGTCACTTACGACGCGGAACTCACAGTTATCAAGGGGGAGAATCTGGAAACTGCAAACTATCCCATGATTTATGCCGTGGGTAAGGCGAGTGAGTCTGCTCCACGTCTCCTCGATTTACGTTGGGGCGACCCGGATGCTCCCAAGGTTACCCTTGTGGGCAAAGGCGTATGTTTTGACTCCGGTGGTCTGGACTTAAAACCCGCCAAAGGCATGGTGAAAATGAAAAAGGACATGGGCGGCGCGGCGCACGTCATGGGTTTGGCCACGCTGATTATGAAACTTGGCCTACCAGTCCGCCTACGAGTTTTGGTGCCAGCCGTAGAGAATAGTGTCGCGGGTAATGCCATGCGGCCTTTAGATGTGATTCCCACACGCAAGGGAATTACGGTAGAGGTCGGCAATACCGATGCCGAAGGGCGACTCGTCCTCGCCGACGCTCTCTGGGAAGCCTGCAGCGAGCAGCCTGAGCTGTTGATTGACTTCGCCACCCTAACAGGGGCTGCCCGTGTAGCCTTAGGCGCAGAGCTGCCCGCCTTTTTCTGCAACCAATCAGATCTGCTAGAGGCGATCGCCACCGCTATGGAAACCGCCCAAGATCCCCTCTGGAACCTGCCGCTCCATACCCCCTATCGCGACATGCTCAACAGCAAAGTCGCCGACCTCTCCAATATCTCCAGCGGTTCCTACGGCGGCGCCATTACCGCCGCCCTCTTCCTCCAGGAATTCATCAAACCCGACCTCCCCTGGATTCACATCGACGTCATGGCCTGGAACCTGCGATCGCTCCCCGGTCGTCCTGAAGGCGGCGAAGCCATGGGCATGCGGACGATCTTTGAGCTGATTCGGCAGCGATTTGTGTAGGGAACAGGGAACAGGGGAAATAGCTAGTGGGTAGTAGGAAGGTGAAAGGAAAAAGTGGAAAGGGGCAGAAGGGAGGTCGGTAGTGGATGATGGGTAACGGGGGGAGCAAAATCTCGACCCAACTCAACCAAGAACCAAAACCCCTCACCCCGGCAACATCTGCTCTGGATACGGCGCAGGCACGACAATGTAACCCGTCTTCTTATCCCCTAACACCCAGTTGCGCGCCAATCCCCACCACCACCAGTGTGCGCCTGCGTAAGCGCAGGTCAAACTATCAAGCTGGTCTTCCGCTGCTTTCATTGCCTTGCCTGTTGTTGGAATGACTGGCAAATCTTCGTCTTTCAAAGGCAGTTTGGGAATTAGGTTTGGAAAGGTCGCAAGCTGATACTGCCGCAGCTTTTCTAACTCTCGCTGCCGATCCGCGAGGCGTCCTTTCTTGTATTTGAGGATGCGGTCGAGCTTGAAAAAATGGACGGTAGCGGGATGGGGAAATAGTTCAATTTGGTACCTGCCGGGTTTTTGAGGCGCGATCGCCGCTGCATGTTTAAAACCTCTAGCCTCCAGGGCCAAGCCAAATTGGATCAGTGCCTCTGCAAAGGGACGTCCCTGATTAGCGGGATAGCACCCCGCGTCATATTTGCCGAAGTAACGGTGGGCTAGGCGATCGCATAGCCGCATTCCTGTTTCATTCGGAATGAGCGTAGGCGCATCGACGGCAATCAAAGCGGGCTTATCCGCAGCAATGTGAGCATCAATCCAGGCCAGTACGGCCTCTCTAGAATCACAGTAATCAAACGTAATCAGGCGCAAACCATCGGCAACAACCTCCAAATAACAAAGTCCGCTCCCGCCTGACTGCCAACCCAAATCAACCC
>JBCBJE010000300.1:0-6554 GCA_038523735.1 Cyanobacteria bacterium J06626_18
ACCTTTGACCCAACTAAGGAGGTTATTGTCCGATGGATTCCGTAAAAGACCAGTATCGAACCATTATTGAAAAAGTCTTTCAGGACTACATAAACTTCATGGGGGAAGAAGAAGGCGTCCAGTTCGAGGTCGTTTTAGACAAAGAGCGCGATCGCTATCTTTTGGTTGAGGTAGGCTGGCAAGATGGCTACCGCATTTATGGCACCTTCCTCCATCTCGATATTCTCGACGAAAAAATCTGGATTCAGCACGACGGCACCGAAGCGGGCATCGCCTACGAATTGGAATCTGCCGGAATCCCGAAGAGTCATATCGTTTTAGCGTTCAAACCCCTCGCAAACAGAAAATTAACCGAATACGCTGTTCATTAAGATCCTGACCGTAAGCAATATCGGCGATCATGGTGCGTTCTGTTCAGCTACCTCTGGCTGTTGACAGATAAGGGGGCAAACCAATGTCTTTGCTCGCTAATCTGCTGGGAGTGATACAATCACGAGCAAGCTAGGGGTGTCCGCTTAGTCGGGCTGAGATTATACCCTCAGAACCTGAACTGGTTCATACCAGCGAAGGGAAGCGTTGATTGAGGTCACGGTACCGAAGCGACGAGCGATTCACTTTCGAGAGGCTGACGACTCGTTTGCCAAAGCTCACCTGCAACCATCTTCACAGCTTTTGGTGACCAATCGTTAAGCCGAGATCGCCCGCATCATCTCGTTTCGATGTCGTCCTGTGGAATAGCCACAATCATCAACCAACCACCTCTAGCGCTACACCCTACATCGTGGTGCGTGACACCAAGAGGAACTGCTCATGAGAACAGAATGGATTGCCAAGCGTCAGGGACACACCAACGTTTCCCAGATGCATTACGCACGCCAGGGTCTGATTACCGAGGAGATGGATCATGTAGCGAAGCGGGAGAATTTGCCCGCTGACCTAATTCGGGACGAAGTTGCCCGAGGCCGGATGATTATTCCCGCCAACATCAATCATCCCAACCTGGAGCCCATGTGCATTGGCATTGCCTCCAAGTGCAAGGTGAACGCCAACATTGGCGCATCGCCCAACTCTTCGGACATCAACGAAGAAGTCGCAAAGCTGCATCTGTCGGTTAAATACGGTGCCGATACTCTGATGGATCTGTCCACTGGCGGCGGTAACTTGGATGAAATCCGTACAGCAATTATTCAAGCCTCCTCCATTCCCATTGGCACGGTGCCCATTTACCAGGCGCTAGAGAGCGTTCACGGCAACATCGAAAAGCTGGCTCCCGAAGACTTCTTACACATCATCGAGAAGCATGCCCAGCAAGGGGTGGATTACATGACCATCCACGCCGGGATTTTGATTGAGCACCTGCCCCTGGTGCGGAACCGCATCACAGGTATCGTATCGCGTGGCGGCGGCATTTTGGCCCGATGGATGCTGCACCACCATAAGCAAAACCCGCTCTACACTCACTTTGACGATATCATCGAGATTTTCAAGAAGTACGATGTCTCGTTTAGTTTGGGCGACTCCCTGCGTCCCGGCTGCCTGCACGACGCAACGGATGAGGCTCAACTCGCAGAACTGAAGACTCTGGGACAGCTAACGCGCCGAGCCTGGGAGCATGATGTCCAGGTTATGGTCGAAGGGCCAGGACACGTTCCCATGGATCAGATTGATTACAACGTTAAAAAGCAGATGGAAGCGTGCTCGGAAGCGCCCTTCTATGTGCTGGGACCATTGGTGACCGATATCGCAGCTGGCTATGACCACATCAGCTCAGCGATCGGGGCTGCTCTGGCGGGTTGGAGTGGTGCCGCCATGCTCTGCTACGTAACCCCCAAAGAACACCTGGGCTTGCCCGATGCTGAAGACGTGCGATCGGGCCTGATTGCTTACAAGATCGCGGCCCACGCAGCCGATATTGCCCGGCATCGCCCCGGTGTCCGCGATCGCGATGATGAAATGTCTCATGCGCGGTACAACTTTGACTGGAATCGCCAGTTTGAGTTGTCTCTGGATCCGGAGCGGGCCAAGGAGTACCACGATGAAACGCTCCCCGCCGACATCTACAAGACCGCTGAGTTCTGCTCCATGTGTGGACCAAAGTTCTGCCCGATGCAGACGAAGGTAGATGCAGAGGCGCTTACGGAACTAGAGAAGTTCTTGGCACGCGAAGCGCAGACAGTTTAAGTAACGCATGCACTAAATCCCAGGGTTCTTGGTCGAGAAGACGATGATTCTGGACTCAACGACAGAACCCTGGGATTTGGGGGATTTCTATTTCCCGAAACCTACGCCTTCAGGCAATCTTTGAGAAACCGCGATCGCCCCCGCATCGTGGCATCAGCCTCCAGATCCTTGGCTGTATGGAACGAGAAACGGCGATCGCCCTTGGCAGCCACCCAAGCTTCTTGTACGACTGAATCCGCAAATGTGCCTCTTTCCAGTTGGGTCAACACTTCGGCCCAGCGAGGTTTTAGCTGATGCACTTCGCCCACATATAGCCGCACAGAGCCGATATTGGCTACCGCAAAGATTCCCGACGCCATTGCTCACATCTCCCTTCCCTGCTCCCAAAATTCCCTAAACAGCAGGCACCCACCAAATTTGCTAAGAGAGCGTAGGACGAATACTTAAATTTGTGAGGCTATGATAAACCGTCGAGGAAGGTTGCGATCGCTGGACTCACCATGAGCAACAGCCACGCGATCGCCAACAGAACAATTCCCCCCAGTTTCAGAATCCACCACTGCCAGTCATGCATGCTTAAATCCATCGCAACTGTAGAAGGATGAAGGTTGGTTACTGGTTGTCGGTTGATGGTTGGTAGCGTTCTTGATAACGGGTAATCGGTAATGATCACGTGACTCCCCTTTCCCCCTTTCCCTGGTATAGACAAACATCCCTCACGCAATACAAGGGGCTCAATCCAACCAAGATTCCGGCGTTTCTGATTCATCAAACTCCGACCAGGAATCAGGCTCATCCGACTCATCGAACTCATCCGACTCATCGACGGTCGATTGCAGTAGCGTCCAGTCACGCCCCACCCGAATCGTCAGCTCAGAATCCAGATCTCCAGTGGAATCAGATATGACTCTGCCAATGCCTAGCAGCGACGCGATCGTTTCAGCACTATCGATATCTCCCCGCTGGGCGATGACTTGCGTCCGCTGAATTTCACCAAACCAATCTGGCACGACGTACACGTCACGGAAGCCTTCCTCCCGCAGATACGCTGCTACATCACGAGCAACATTATCTTCGCCAGAGGCATTTTGCACGGCGATAGGTAATCCTGTCAGCGATCGCCGGTCAGTATCGGAAAGTAGCGCAATCTCATCTAGAGAGAGCAGCGTAATCTCATCGAGCTGAAAGAACTGCGTCATGATTTGCTGAGTCGCTACGGGCTCCAACAGCCAGTAGCTGGCCACATATTCCTCCGGCGCGCTGAAACGACCCGGCAGCATTACCATATGCAGATCATCGGGTTCAACTTCCATAGCAAAGTTGACCAGCGCCAGCACCTCTTCCACCGTCAAGTTGGTATCCACATACTGCAGCATGACGCGGATGATCTCAGGCACGCGCGGAATCACAGTGGGATGGGTGAGGCGATCTCGGATTGCCTTTAAGAGGATTTGCTGCCGCTGTACCCGACCAATGTCACCATTTCCGTCGGAGCGGAAGCGGGCAAACTGCTCGGCCTGATCACCGTCTAGCGTCTGCCATCCGGGTTCTAAGTCAATATATAAGCCCTGAGTCTCATCGGTGTAGACCATCCGTTGAGGCACCTGAACTTCGACACCCCCTAGGAGATCAACCAGCTCTCGCAATGCGCCCGTACTCACCCGTACATAGCGATCAATCGGAGCCGGCCCTAGGTTTGTCTGAATAGTTTGAGCAACCAGTTCTGGACCACCAGCAAAATTGGCATGATTGATTTTGTCAATCCCTTCGCCTGGAATGTCGACTTGAGTATCGCGGGGGATAGACAGCATATCAACACTGCCCGTCTCAGGATTGATGCGTGTTACCAGAATGGTGTCTGCCCTTCCGGAAAAGAGCGTATCAGCGTCTGGTTCGCGACCTCCATCCGGCAGATCGACCCCCATCACCAAAATATTGACGGGGCGCGTTACCTGATATCGAAAGCCAGACTGCCAAAGCTCTACCAAATTAAGAGGTGGGGGAGCCTCTTCCGCTAACCAGCCAGGTAAAGGGATAGAGGTCGCGAGTAGAGCCCCGCCCAAGGCCGAAACCAGAGCCGTGCTTCCGAAGACCACGGTCCAACCCAGACGCTTTGCCCAACGATAAAATCTTTTATGCGGTGCATTTTCTAAAGGCGAATTGACCCGCGTTAGAGGAGCTGACGACGGTTGTCCATGGACGACACTTTGGGACTGATGAGACGGTGTTTCCACAGACGGCAACGTCATATCTCCTCACATAGCTACAGTTACGTCAGCACCACACTGATTCCGGACTAACCGGGTTCCCCTCTCACGAAAACTTCATGTAAAGCTTGCTTTACAGAAGTTTCAAAGACTTGTTAACCAAATATTACGGTGATTATATCCTGCAGGCGGAGGGCAGTGGCTAGGATAGAGCAGACAAAATTTGGAGTGTCCGCTCTATGGCTCAGACAGTGATACCTGTAATCCTCGCTGGGGGAAAAGGTGAGCGATTTTGGCCCGTTAGTCGCCGTCAACATCCCAAACAGTTTCTGTGCCTGGATGGTAGCGGCCTGAGCCTGCTGCAAGCCACCGCTAAACGTCTGCTGCCGCTGGCAGATGGTTGGGATTCGCTGTGGGTGATCACAGCTTCGCACCTAGCAGATGGTGTCAGAGAACAATTACCTGAGCTACCCGAAGCCAACCTATTAGTTGAACCCGAGGGGAAGGATACGGCTCCCGCTGTAGCATGGGCGACGCTAGAGGTTGCTAAGCGCCATGGTGACTCCGCGATCGCGGGCTTTTTTCCTGCCGACCACTGGATTGCCGATGAGGATGCCTATCGCGACACGTTGCTAGCGGCTGCCGCTCTAGCGAAGGAGAAAGGGGCGATCGCCACCCTCGGCATTAACCCCACCTACCCGGCCACGGGCTACGGCTACATCGAACAGGGTGACACCGTCGGCACCTACGAAGCCTTGCCCTCCTACCAGGTCGCACGCTTCACCGAAAAACCCGACCAGTCTACCGCCGAAGCCTTTATTGCCAGCGGGCGCTTCAGTTGGAATAGCGGCATGTTCATTTTCCCCGCTGCCGTTATGCTGCAAGAGCTAGACGCCCATGCTACGGAAATCATGGGTCCGCTCCGTGCTAAGGGAGCCAATGCCTACGCCGAACTCAACAAACTCAGCATTGACTATGCCGTTATGGAAAAGACCGACAAAGCCTGCGTTATGCCGGTTTCCTTCGGATGGGACGACCTGGGCGACTGGAACGCGGTCGAGCGCCTCCTAAAGTCACCTGAAAAGGACAATGTGGAGATGGCTCAGCACCTGTGTCTTGATACCCAAGGCTGCATTGTCTACACGTCTGACGATGACGAGGTTATCGTCACCATTGGCCTAGAAGACGTGGTCGTCGTACGCCATGGCAAGGCAACTCTGGTGGTCAACAAAAACCGCACGCAAGATATTAAAAAGGCAGTAAAAGCCCTGGGTAATAATCCTGACTTTCAGCACTTTCTGTAGGTGTTATACAAAATCAGCTATCAGCTCAATGGCGGGGTAGACTTACATGCAAGCTGCCCTGCTATTTTTGCGATGAGAATTGATGTTGGAAAAGGTAGAACTTTGTAACTTTAAGAGTCATCGCGATACACAAATTGTACTAGATGACTCGCGCCTACATGCATTGGTAGGCCCAAACAGTTCCGGTAAGACATCCACGCTAGAGACACTGCATTATCTCAGCCGACTTGCAGGTTCATCCTTCAAAGATGTTTTCAGATACCCTCGCTCTCCTGAATTCATCGCCACAGTCGGTCAAGGCAGTTTCTCAGTCAATGTTGGAGGTTTTTGGGGGTATCAAGACCATCGTAAGAATTGGGAAGCTTCTTATAACTTTCAAAAAGACAATGACCAATGGCTTCCAACAGCCTTATGTCAGGTTGACCAAGATGAAGAAAAAGCTCTAACTGGATGGAATAGCTCACTAGATGTAGCTCCCTATCCAATTCCTAGAGCTTTAAAGTATGCTGTTCATCTGAAACTCATTGCTAATAACCTTGCTAAAGCAGCATACAGTGACTCTGTGACCCCACGAGTTGAATACGATGGCTCGGGCCTTGCACCAACCTTAGACTACCTGCGCGATGAAGCCCCAGACAAATTTCAATCGCTGCAGGAAATGCTAAAACGAATTGTTCCAGGCGTTCAAAAAGTAGGTGTGAGACGAGCTAAGGTCATAGTTAATCGATATCGTTTGATTGAAGTTGCTGGGAAATCTGTCTCGTACGAAGAGGACCAAGAAGTTGCGGGGCAAGAAGTTATCTTAGATATGAATACAGGTGACCGCGTACCTGCTCACTCAATTAGTGAAGGAACTATCCTG
>JBCBJE010000301.1:0-6546 GCA_038523735.1 Cyanobacteria bacterium J06626_18
CTCCCACCGAATTTAAGCCAGCAACTTTCAAAAGACTACTAAGTATGTCAGCGTCTACATCACCATAGAGTTGACCAACTGAAAAATTGAAGAATACCGTTAAATATCGATGCACGCCCGTAAAATCCAACTCTACTGGCTGCTTCTCAAGTAAGAGGGGATGAATTATGTCGTAGACAGCTTCACCTGCCTCACGGGTCATTGCGTTATTCCCGGTAATATCGTAAACCAACAGTCTCATGGCTCTAGCCCTATAGAACCTTTGTATTAGTATAATATGCGATTCTGGTACACAATGCTAAGAGTGCAGGTCACACCTTACAGTAATGTCAATCAGCGTCCCTTCGAAAAAGGTATTTATCGTCCTGTAGTCTTCCTGGTATCGGTCAATGATGGCATATCCATCATGGCTGAAGAGCTCAATCTTACCTCGTTTCTCCTTCACGAAGGCTTTCAGTGTATCCAAGCCGATGCCACTAGCGATATTCTCTTGGCGAGCAGTACTTAGCTTCTTGCCAAAGCTTGAATAAACTATAGAAGTCCCTGAGGTTATCATTCAGAGTAGGGACAACCAAATAATGTTTTGCCGGGATGCTAACCACGACCACTAATACCTCTAGGACAGGACATGAGGAGAACCCCTGTCATTAGCGTTCCAATACTAATTAGTTCGACTTACAGTGCTAAATATAGCGCAAATCCCGAACAATACAAAGGAACTATCTGGGATATTCAAACATTCCAAATTGCATACATGGTCAGCTTGGTAGAAAGTCTTATAGAGCTGCTCTTCATAGTGAGACAAAAGATCAGTAATCGACTTTGAAATCGCGTATTTGTGCATCCTCAGCAGAAGATAACTCCTCCAAAACTGACCGCATCAACTGCAGTTGGGATGATTCGGCCTGAATATTCATCTTGGGCTGCGTAGGCGTTTCACAACAGGCGTTGAAGAGATCGTGAGCGGTTCGTTCGTAAGCATTGAGAGCCGCTGTGGCCTCAGCGCTGAAGCGAACCAGGTAGTTGCTGGCAGCGGTTTCGTAGAGGCGGTCAACCTCTTCAGCGGTAATTTTGACTTCTGAGGCTGAACCACCTTGCCCCGTCCCTTTTTGGGTGAGGAGATAGCTGGTGCCGCCGAGCAGGGTTGCGCCGAGGGGACCGCCAAAGACAAAGCCCACTCCGGTAGCGATAGCCACCGGCACCACGCCCGGTCGCTCATTCGAGCCTGAGGTCTGAGGCGGCTGTTGGGTCGAAAACTCAGCGGTCGGTTCAGCAGGGAGGGCGATCCAAAGATCGACAGGACGCGGGCATTCAAAAAATTCGCAGGCTTTATATACCCAGCCGGTAACAGCTTTGCGGCGCTCCGTCCAGTTTGGCTCTAGGGTGAACGTCTTCCAGGCACCGTAATCGAACTCTTTGAGGGCGATCGCCAGTTCCGCCTGATACAGGCTCAATAGATTGTCCGGAATCAGCCAGTTGCGGAGGTCGCGCACGCTGTTATCAAACCCGCGCTTGATCAGCGTCTTTGCTTTTTGCAGCAGAACTGCTTTTTCATCTTGGGTTTGCTGCTGTGCCTTTTCCACTCGCGTCGCCAGAATATGCGCCTGCCGCTCCAGCACCGTATGAACGTCCTGAGCCAGCGCTGTCAGACGCTGGTGTCGTTGGTTAGCGATTTGAGGCTGCTGCGTTTGCATAACCGTTTGCAGGGCTGACTCCAGCGCGGATAGTCCCGTCGTTTGAGCAGCAGCCATGTCTCCCTTCAGACGCGCTCTGAGCGCAGGCAGCGCATCCACCCGGTACAGATTGCTGACGCCCGCAGGCAGGTCAGTACGGAAGCTCTCCGCTACAAAGCGCAGACGACGCGAAACCTGCTGTTGGTCTTCAGGCGGCATCAGGTTGAAAAAATTCACCACGAAAATAACCGTTTTCATGCCCCGATCCAGCAGCCAATCCCGCAGGTGCTCCCGCTCTCCTAGAGTCATCAGCTTGCGACCATCCAGCATTTGCACCACGAGGTCGGCAGTCAGGAGTTGGTCCTGCACCAAGTCATTTTGCTCTTGGCGATCATCAGTCCCTGGTAAATCTAGCAGTTCCACCCCCGCCTGCAGAAACGGATGCGGACAGTACACTGCCACAGATGCGACATCATCACGCATCCGCCGTTGATCGTCCAAGATGGCGTAGCACTTGAGGACATCCGTGCCTGTTTCGGTAATCACCTGTCCCGTCTTCAACGTGATGCGCGTTTGCAGTTCCGGCCCATAACAGACCGTAATCGCGGCTCCTGTCGTCGGAATCAGGTCAATCGGCAGCGCCTTTTCGCCCAAAATGGCGTTCAACAACGTGGACTTGCCATAGTTGAAGGGACCAAACACCGCAATGCGATAGTCGCCCTGCACCACGCGATCGCACATGGCAATCACTGACTGCTTTAATCGCAAGTGCGTCTCTTTTTCTAATAAACCAACGGCCCGACGCAGAGTATCAACGAGGGGTAGAGATGTCGTTTGATCAGTCATCGCGATCGCTCTTTAGGCAAACTACACGGACAAAGGAGAGGTAATGGGGTGGTGGGGAGAGGGTAGTTGGGCAAAGGGAAAGGGGTAGCCTTGGAGGCAGAGAGGGGGAGATCAAAAATCTGTAAGGGCGAGGCATTTGGTCTGTATGTCTACCACACATCCAGACTCTACGCTCCAAATGCCTCGCCCCAACCCCATCAACTATCGACGAATAACCAAGAACCAGGAACCAAGAACAACCTATCCACCCGCCTACCCTCCTCCCTCCTCCCCAGCCACGCATCCACTCTTCCTCTATCCCAACAATGCCCGATACTCCTGCTCAACGTCTTCCTTCACGCTAGCAATCTCCTGCTCCGCACCTTCCAAGCGGGCCAATTCCGCATCCCGATCAATCTCACAGGATTCCTTCTGTTTGACGAGATTGTCCAGTTCCGCCTTGCGACAGTCGATGTCGTCATCAATGCGGCGAATGACTTCGGTTTCGTACTTATCAAAGCACTCCCGCACGGACTGATAAATAGGCTGCCATTGCTCTTGAGCAACTTGAGGTAAGTACTTCACCATCTCTTTCTTCACAGCCTTGACCAGCTCTTTGCGAGCCTGGTCAGCTTGCAGTGCACCCACGCCTAACCCGACCAGCACCAGCACAACAGGGTTAACTAATAACAGAAAAACTCCTCCTAAAGTTGCTGCTACAAAAGCAACGCTCGTTACGGTGAGAAAATTGAGGAGAATACTTTTCCAATCGAACCCTGTGGCTGCCATGGCGATGCCTGCGACATTGCCAGTCGCCAAAGAAACCAGTCCCATGGCCCATTTGGCCCAACCGGGAGAAGACTCTTCATATTCGGCTTGGGTCCGGACACCAATCACCCGACCTGTTAGCTTTTCGGTGATGCGATCCGTGACTTGAGTGTAAGACACACCATATTCGGAAGCACTACGGGCCAGCGTTCTAAAGGCGCCATCCAGGTCGGTTTCAGCCGTCTTCAGCCAAGCTTGAAACTTATCGTTCACATATTGCTCAAAGGCCCGCTGTAAAGCTCTACTAAAGGCTTCACGGCGATCTTGTAGCAAGAAATCGAGAAAGCCTAAGTCGGGTTGATAGCGAATAAAGTCCTGCTCAAAGGTCTGTTCTAGATTCAGCACATAGGTGCGGAACGAGTCTGCGATCGCCCGCGCCTTTTGGTCCCGCATCGTACGAATTTCATCCTTAAAGCGATCGCGAATGTCGCTCAGCGCAATAAATTCAGGCTCAACGGATGCAATCCGCGTCTTGAGTTCATCCACCGATTGACTCAGCATCGGAATACGGCGGTCGATCGCTTCCTTAAACCGACCGTGGGCTTGGCGGGCTAGGGTTCGAGCCTGACGGAATTCGGCGATCGCCCGCTCTTGAGTCAAAAACGTGTTCAACACCCCCATAAATTCTGGAAATCCGGTCCCGTTGAGGTCAGCGTTGATGTCTTTTATCCGTAGCCGCAGCGCCTGTAGGGCTGAAATAGGAAACACCCGCTCTTCGTACCAGTCTTCACCATCAATGCGGCAGTATTCCTGCAGATTGCTGCGAAAGACCTTGTGGAGCTTCGCCTCAGCTTCCTGGAGCTCTTCAACATCATCGGGGTCAATCAGACTCTCCTTCACTTGGTCCCAAGCATTGACCAGGAAGAAAATCGACAGCCCTCGACCTTCGATATAGTTTTCCAGATAGCGACGCTCTGCCAGGGTGCAGGGCTGCGTGGCCCGCATCACGAACAAAATGGCGTGGCAGTTGTTGATATAGCCCAAAGACAGCTCATTGCGAGCTTCGGTATCGTTCAGGCCAGGACTATCAACGATTTCCACCCCTTTTTCCAATAGCGGTAAGGGATAGGTCACGACCGCGTGGCTGACATTGGGAAACGCCTCTTCCTGTCGGGATTCGAGCTGCTTGGCTTCCTCTGGAGCGATGGTGTACCGCTCCTTAAAGGTGCTGAAGTCGATCACTTCTGGCAAGCTGTCGTCCTTAAAGTGAATCTCTACTACCTTTTCAGACCCGTATTTCAGAACCGTTAAAAGCGCCGTGCAGGGATTCACATCACTGGGCAGCAGATTTTCCCCAATCAACGCATTCAGAAAGGTGCTCTTGCCCCGCTTCATATCACCTAGCACCAGCAGCCGAAACACGCCCTGCGCCAGATTCTCACCTGCTAGGGTGACATCTTCCATCTCGCGCTCTAGACCTAGTTGGCCCGAGGTATTGACTCCTTCTGATTCAACCTTGCCCAAAATCGCGGCCAGTTTGTTTAGTGACTGGGCGATGCTGCGACGAACTTGGGCGACCCTATCTAGGTTTTCGAGGAAACGGTTGGTCTCAACGGTATAGGTCATAATTCAAAAGCTCTAGGTGCTGTGATATTTGCAAAGACGGGAGTTGTTTGGGGAAGCATCCTTTGAGAGAAGTTATTGACGTAGTCTCCTCGGAGGGATGAGGGAGGTTTAGCTTAAACTTCGCTCGGCTAGTGAGGGACGTATAATTCGGGAACCTTTTTCCTGCCCGCCAGTGTAGGGCTACAAGTTTTTAGAGTTCGACTCATTATTCCTCTACGTCAAGGTGTCACAGACAAAAATAATTCTTGCCAAAAGCTTCAAGGACAAGCATTTTGAGACTAACGACTGGATTGAATCCTTAGCCATAGAAGCATCACACGCTTAGAGTCTTGCTCAAGCTGATCAGTTGAAACTTCGGTGTCCTCCGTAGTAAGAGTATCCATGGGGATGTGCCAGTTAACAGCGCGGATAGGAAACACAGTCACGGCTAGGTCATTGCCTATGTTGCAGCCACAGATACCCAAGGTGGTTTTTTAGTGAAGTAGGCAATTGTCTGTAGCTCATCAGCGATCGCTTGTTTGAGCGCAGTGAGTCGTTCGATCTCGCGATCGCGGTCAATTTCATGGGATTGTTTTTGGGCTAGCAAGTTATCTAGCTCGGCTTCACGGGCTGCAATATCGGCAGAAATCTGACCGATAATCTTCTCCTCATACACCTCGAAGCAGCTTTGCACTGCTTTGAAGACGGGTCGCCACTGCTGGTCGGCGATCTGCGGCAGCTTTTTCACGAATGCGCTTTTGGTCGTATCTAAGAATTTTTGGCGGACGAGTTCTGCCTGCACGGCCAGAATCCCCCCGCCTACCAGCAAAACCCCAATCACGTTGAGCATCAAGCTGCTGAAAAGGATGCCTAGAATATACATAACGATGTTGGCGCAGACCGAAACTAGGACCAAGCCAATCACCCCCCGCCAAAATTCGTTGAAGCCATGGGTCGTAGAATTTAGGGCATCGGGAACGGATTCAAACAAGCCTTTGATGGTGTCACTCCATAAAGAGACGGAATCGGGATCGGCGCGATAGCCTGTGGCATAAAACCGTTCTCCCAGCAGTTTTTTATCGATCGCCTCAATCACCGTACCGTAGGCTTCCTGATATTCTTCAGCGCTAATCTGCAGTTCATCAAAGGCTTTACTCAAATCTGGCTTAGCTGTAAATTCCCAAGCCGCTAGCCGATCATTCAGATACCGCTCAAAGGCACGCTTGAAATTGGCTTGAAATTCGGCTCGTTTGTCGCGCTCCAAAAACTGCAAAAACTCCAAATCCGGCTGTGAGCCGACAAAATCCTGCTCAAACGTGGATTCCAGGTTCAGGACATAGTCGCGGAAAGAATCGGCGATCGCCTTCGCCTGACGATTTCCCATCTCATGAATCAGAGCTTGGTAGGCGTCTCGAATCTCTTTGAGCTTGGCAAACTCAGCTTGCACAGAGTCAATCTTTTGGACGAGCGTTTCGGTGGTTTCCTCCAGCAGTGGAATTCGTCGATCCACAGCTTCGCAGACTTGCTGGTGTGTACGGCGGACAACCGTCTCGGCCCATTGCAGTTCGGCCTGCCCCCGTTCTTCTACCAAAAACCGACCCAAGCTCGCCATCAGTTCAGGAAAACCTGTACCGCTAAGGTCAGGATTGGTTTCGGCGATGCGTCGCCGGAGAGC
>JBCBJE010000302.1:0-6522 GCA_038523735.1 Cyanobacteria bacterium J06626_18
ACGCTGAGCAATCGGATGCTACTCGGTGTCCTAGCCTAGATGGCTCAAGCTATACTTAACCGACTCCAGCCCTTAACGATATTCCAAACCGCGGTAAATCACCCGGGCGTTGAATCCGAGCCCTCTCAGTTCAAGCACCCGTGCTGCAGCACTATTCTCGTTATTGAAATTGCCCGCATTCACAAAAGGCCCTAACCGGGTATCTTCCATCGTGGCATTGGGATAGATTTGCTTCACATCATCAATGACACCCTCATCCCCAAACACCGCTGCTACAAAAGCACCTTGAGCCTCAGCAACCGGCGATAAGTCTTCTGGCAGAACGCCGGGAGGCAAATCGGTGAAATTGTAGGTTACTGGACCAGACGCATATTCCTGGAAAATACGCTGATTGTTGACGTTATAGACTTCCAATAGCGCTTCGCCAGTGCTCAGAATACGCGCAAAGTATTGAACGGGACGATCGCTCCGGGCTCCTGAGCTGACATAGCTCACCGCTCGTTCGTACGGCGGATCGTTCGGAGCCACATTGGCAGCAGAACCATTCACTTCCGTAATACCAGAAAACGTGTTGTAGACGTTCATGAAAGACTGCTCACCCCGCCTAAAAACACGCACGGAGTAAGCATCAGTATCGAAATTGAGGACTGTTTCACCCTGAGCTTCAAACTCTTCACGAGGAATATCAAAAAGCGTAATTACCTCAGCTCTTTGGTTCGCGATTTCGGCACCTGCCCCAGTTCTGATCAGAAGTTCTAGCTGCCCTTCACCGACTGCGGTTACCTGATAGGTTGCAGCATTAGCGCTATAGCTACCGGTACTAATGTAGGTCGGATTGCCTCCTGCAACCGTGTAAGAAGCTGGCCCTTCTCGGAGGCGCACGATGTCGTTGACGCGATCGTACACATTCATCAAAGTGCGATCGCCGACTTCAAAGACTCGGACCGAGTAACCACTAGTCCTGAAGTTGAGAATCGTTGACTCGGCCTGCGCCAACTGCACGGGAAGTTCGATAGCGGTAGATAGGCTCGGTTCCACCTCGGCTAATTCAGGACTGGCTGCTGCTGCCGGAAGGATGCCAATAGAGGAAAACAGCAGGCAATTGAGCGCAAAAGCAAGTTTTGGACCGGTTTTATGCCAAGAAATGGTAGAGAGACGAGACGATTTGCTAGTCATATCGAACCCCTGTTTGTCGAATTACAGAACGTCTGAACAGAACCTGAAGAAACCAATTTCTGTCAAGAAGGCTTTGTTGGTATGTTCGTAATTTTATGACACTTTAGGGTCTTAGCGGTTTTTTCTAATCTACAAGACTTTGAGGATATCGAGTTTGTTTAGTCTCGTAATAGCGGCAGGCCAAGAAGCCAACTCCGTACACAATGGCCGCATCAGAAGCAATGCCAACGGCTGTACCAATGGCAGGTAAGATCTCGACCAGGCTAAGACCCGACTTCAAAGCACTAGAACTGCCGGTAGAAAAGCCCCAAATTGCCAGCACCTCACCGCGTCGGGTCACATCATCGGGTGGAAAGCCGTAGATTGCCGCGATTCGATAAATCATTTCGGCCTGCAAGGCGGCGATCGCCCCGATATCAGCAAAAAATAGAAAGACAGCTAGGGGTGGCAGGAGATTCGTCAAAAGCCCTACTTGAGCTGCTCGCTGCGTGGTTTGTATCATCACTCGCTGAGCTAGCTGCTCATCGGTTTCCAAAGGATATTTTTGACGCAACTCAGCGACTGTAGCCTGCACGGCATCTTCGTTTACCTGGCCCAGCGCAGCCAGCAGCCAGCTAAGACCAGGAACACCTTTAGCAAATCGAATGAAGGGAATGTCAGCAATCGGCGCAACTGTCTGACCTAGCAGTTCTGTACTTTGGTTAATAGCAGGATAGACCAGGTCAATTACGGTATCCCCGGCTGCGTTGAAGCTGGTTTGCAGTGTCTCAGCGATCGCCTGCATCATGCGGGCCGCTTCATTAAAGGATGATCCAGGGGTATTATCTGACGAGGTTTGAGCAGGCATGAGTTCTAAGCTTGAGTCGATAAGGTATCAAACCTACTTTATGGCAGTTTTTTTGATGCACCGCATCTATCAGAGAGCTGAATATAAATATGGCTTTCTGCATCTTAAATCACTGAACTCAGCTGAACACGGCTACAGGCTCAGAGAAGATCTGAAGTTTGCCTCGGTCAATAACGCCTTTAACCGTGAAGGTGTATGGGTCGAAGAGGGTGACATTAGCAACATAACCCTCAGCCAACTGTCCTAGATAGGTATCTACCCGAATGGCACGAGCGGGATAGAGGCTAGCCATGCGTAGAGCTTCAGTGAGGGGAATGCCGATTTGTTGAACGCAGTTCGCGATCGCCTCAATCATCGTCAGCGCCGAGCCGCCCAGCGTCCCCTCTGCCGAAACACACTTGCCGTCTTGGTAAAACACCTCTTGTCCACCAATGATAAAAGATGCCATTGGCGCACCTGCGGGCGGCGTGGCATCCGTCACCAAAATCAGCTTGTCTTGCTTAATCTGTTTAGCCAGACGAATCGATTCCAAGTGAACGTGATGTCCATCCGCGATGATGCCCGCATACACGTCCGGCTGTCCGAATACCGCGCCGACCATACCTGGTTTACGGCTCATCCACGGCGACATGGCATTGAACAGGTGCGTTGCCATACCGACACCCGCCTCGAATCCGGCGATAGCTTCCTCAAAGGTCGCGTTTGTGTGCCCTGCGGAAACCAAAATTCCCGCTGCCGCCAGTTGCTGAATCTGTTCTGGCTTTGCCATTTCGGGTGCTAAGGTCAGGAGCTTTATCACCTCCGGCCCGGCTTGGAGGATGCGCTTCAGCATAGCGACATCGGGCTTTCGCACATAGTTGGGGTTGTGGATGCCGTGACGTTTGAGATTGAGATACGGACCCTCCAAATGTAAACCCAAAACGCTGTAAGGGTGAGTACGGCGATACGTTTGGACGAGGGCGATCGCCTGCTTCATGTCTTCATCCGGTGCGGTAATCAGCGTTGGTAAATAACTGGTTGTGCCGCTCTTGAGGTTTGTGCGATGCATGATGTCCAGCGTCTCAGCTGCGATCGCATCGTTGAACATCACCCCGCCACAGCCATTGAGCTGCAGGTCAATAAACCCTGGTGCAGCCGCCCAACCGTATCCATCCACTCGCTCGATGGCTGAGCTGAGCTGAGCTTCGGGCACTAGATCGATAATTCTATCCCCTTCAATCAGGAGAGCCTGGTCTTGCAGTTCTTGATTACCCGTGTAGAAGGTGCAGCAGGTCAGAGCGTACATAGAAGTCTCCATCACAGCAACGGTTCTAGCGAATCGTACGACTCCTTAAAATATTTGACCGTCTTCACTTTAAGTTCCAGCGTGGCATCTTCATCACAGACGATAATCGCACGAGGGTGCAACTGTAGCGCCGAAATGGTCCACATGTGGTTGACCCCGGCTTCGATCGCGTTCGCAACGGCCACCGCCTTGTGATAGCCCGTCGCCAAAATCATGATCTCGCGAGCATCCAGAATCGTACCCACTCCAACCGTTAATGCCGTTGTGGGTACTTGCTCCAAATCGTCATCAAAAAAGCGCGCATTCGCCAGTCGGGTACTGTAGGTCAAGGGTTTAATCCGGGTACGCGATTCTAGTGAGGACCCCGGCTCATTGAAAGCAATGTGACCGTCGGCCCCCACGCCCCCGACAAAGAGTTCAATTCCACCAATGGCTTTGATGGCTGCTTCGTAGCGATCGCATTCAATAGTCAAATCTGCCGCATTGCCGTCCAGGATGTGTATCTGCTCGGGAGGCATATCGATATGGTTGAAAAAGTGCTCAGCCATGTAGGCGTGGTAGCTTTCCGGATGGTCTTCTGGCAGCCCCACATACTCATCCATATTGAAGGTAACAACATGCCGAAAACTCACCTTGCCTGCCCGATGAAACGCCACCAGCTTTTGGTACATACCCAGCGGCGTACTGCCTGTGGGTAATCCCAACACAAACGGGCGATCGACGGTCGGCGCAAACGCATTAATACGCCTAACCACGTAGGTCGCGGCCCAAATGCCTACATCATTGTCAATTACCAGACGCATCAGGCATTAGTAAATACATCACAATTCAATATCGCGGCCAAAATCTCTATTTCTTTAGAAGCTATCTTCACAGTCTTCCACAACTGGATTGATCAGGGTTGATGACAGCTTCACCTTTGTCTCTCTCAGTCTCTCATATTCGATTGCTGAGATAACAACAGCGGCACTCTTGGTCTCCTGACTCCTGACTCCTGACTCCTGATTCCTGGATTCTTTCACCACCAAAATTTTTCGCCTCAAGCTAGTACCCAGACTAAATACATCCTAGGTCGGTAGCTCCCTGAATTTGGATTCTTGCTCATAAACTGGGGGAGTATACCTGTGCCATGACTTAGCTTTGGTGAGCTTTATGCCTGACTATCCTGGAATTAGTTGCGACACCTTCCGTCATCCCCTTGACCAGCAGGCAGAAGAGGCTCTGAGGAGTGTCCCCGGATTTGATTTGGTAGCCCGTAAGTTTGTTGAATTCGTGTACGAGCGCCCGCAGTTGATTTATCTCATGGGTAATGCCATTCGAGTAGGGCCGCAGCAGTATTCGTCGCTTTATCCGATGTTCCAAGAATGTGTGCAGTCATTAGATATTCATCCCGCACCGACGCTTTTTGTAGCCCAAAGTCCAGCAGTGAACAGCTACGCAGTGGGCGAGGAGCAGCCTTGCGTTGTAATAAATACGGGCTTGTTGGAGTTATTGAGCGATGAGCAAATCCGGGCGGTGATGGCGCATGAATTGGGTCACATCAAATGCGGTCACACGACACTCACTCAGATGGGGCGATGGGCTATGAAGACAGCAGCCATAGTGGGTGACCTGACTTTAGGCATCGGTAACTTCATCAGCACAGGTCTGATTTATGCCTTTTATGAATGGCGGCGTATGGCCGAACTGTCCTCAGACCGGGCAGCGTTATTGGTAATGGACGACTGGCAATTGGTGGGCCGCACGATGATGCAAGTAGCTGGAGGTAGTCATCGCTTCGCGAATGAAGTGGACTTTGCCGCTTTTGAAAAACAAGCAGACGACTACCAAAATCTGGACGGCGATGGACTCAATCAGGTTTATAAGTTCTTGCTGTACAACGGGGGTCAAGGCTCAATCCTCAGCCACCCATTCCCAGTCGAACGTCTTTCTTATTTGAAAACGTGGGCGCACTCGGACGAGTATCGTCGTATTCGATCAGGGGATTACGTGCGATCGCCAACCGACAGCACCGTTGACACGAACGGATCGTCTACCCCCAGCGAAGTTGAGCGTCTACGTCGAGAACTCGTAGACTTACAGCAGGAATTGGATCGCCTGCGTCGAGGCTAAGAAGCCGCAATCGAATCGAATCCTAAGCTGAAAACGTCCGAATAACAAAAGCATCGAGCACGCGCGACCTAGCCTGCTATCCGTTCCAATAGTCGCGGTTTTTCGAGATGCCGAGCGGGGTCATCAGCCAGAAACTGCAGCTGAGAAGATAGTAGCGATCACCTGCAGCACAATACTCGCAATAAAGCAGCCAGTCCAAATCATCATCGTCTGTTGAATGCCCAAACGACTCGCATTCATCCATCCCCAGATGAAGGTGTACAAGCCACAAATAATTCCTAAAATTCCGTAGAGAACACCCTGGTCGGGAAACAGCTTTACCAACACCAGAATCCAGCAAACAAAGCTGCCAATACTCACAGCTACAAACAGCAAGAGGAATAACAGTGCGAGTATTTCCATCCTTCAATGACCTCAAAGACATCCGAATCAAGCGAAACACATCACATCACGAGTTCGTACAAGATTTTATTGAAAAATAATAATCGCACGGCCCAATAACCCAAGAGACCGATGAGAAAGAGAAAGCTGACACCTAGATGACGCTCTAGGTAGCGCATTCCCGTTGTGATGCCCTGACGCACACTGTTTGGCAGGAGCCCACATACAAAAATAAGGATGAGAGCGATCGCCACTATGGGTGCGAAGGCATGTAACAAAAGTGCTTGATGCCAATCCCCATGCATCAGGGCAACTACTGCCCGCGAGAGCCCACAGCCGGGGCAAGGCACACCCAACCCATACCGAATAGGACACTGCCAGCTAGGAAGCCCTAGAGCCACCAGCGAAACATGTGTGCCCAGAGCTGCTGAAATAGACAGACACATCGGTCGATTTTCAAGCAATTCGCTAAAGACCGTTGAAGACGCGAGTTGCGTTAAGGAGGGGGTATTCACTATATTGGCATCCTGTCTAGACGTTCACACATAGAGTAGTTACCTCGAAGAAACAGGTCAGCGACTTGCCCAAAGCAGATTCCTTAACAAATACGCATAGAGCTTAGCCTATTCCCAAAGCAGACACCCCATTGTTTGACAAAACTATTCTCCCCTTTCCAACTTTCCTATTCCCTATTCCCTATTCCCTGTTCCCTACTCTCACT
>JBCBJE010000303.1:0-6516 GCA_038523735.1 Cyanobacteria bacterium J06626_18
AGACCTCAACCTTGAGGAAGAGGCCGAACAGCTGCGGGAAAATATTGCGGTTTCCAAAGGCCAGAAACGGGCCAAACTGATTAAGCGGCTGCGAGTTATTGATAACTTCATTGCGACAGGCTCCAAACCAGATTGGATGGTGCTCAACGTGATTCCGGTTATTCCCCCTGACTTACGTCCGATGGTGCAGTTAGACGGTGGTCGGTTTGCAACGTCTGACCTGAATGACCTCTATCGTCGCGTCATCAACCGCAACA
Source organism: Cyanobacteria bacterium J06626_18 (assembly GCA_038523735.1). Classification (GTDB taxonomy): domain Bacteria; phylum Cyanobacteriota; class Cyanobacteriia; order Phormidesmidales; family Phormidesmidaceae; genus SIO1E4. The sequence goes on from JBCBJE010000303.1 coordinate 258, forward strand.
ACCGCCTAGCCCGGCTGCAGGAGATTCTTGCGCCCGAAATCATCGTCCGTAACGAGAAACGGATGCTACAGGAGGCTGTTGACGCCCTCATTGACAATGGTCGTCGGGGACGGACGGTTGTAGGTGCCAACAACCGCCCTCTGAAATCTCTCTCAGACATTATTGAAGGTAAGCAGGGCCGTTTTCGCCAGAACCTTCTGGGTAAACGGGTTGACTACTCAGGCCGTTCGGTCATTGTGGTCGGTCCGAAGCTGAAAATTCACCAGTGTGGCCTACCTCGCGAAATGGCGATCGAGCTATTTCAACCATTCGTGATTCATCGCTTGATTCGTCAGGGGTTGGTTAACAATATCAAAGCGGCCAAAAAGCTGATTCAGCGGAACGATCCCAGCGTTTGGGACGTGCTGGAAGAGGTGATTGAGAGTCACCCTGTGATGCTGAACCGAGCTCCCACGCTGCACCGACTTGGGATTCAGGCTTTTGAGCCCATCCTGGTAGAAGGACGAGCCATCCAGCTACATCCCCTTGTGTGTCCGGCATTCAACGCTGACTTTGACGGCGACCAGATGGCCGTTCACGTGCCGCTATCTTTAGAAGCACAGTCGGAAGCGCGACTGCTGATGCTGGCATCGAACAACATTTTGTCGCCAGCAACTGGACGCCCCATCATCACGCCTAGCCAAGATATGGTGTTGGGTTGCTACTATCTGACGGCTGAAAACCCTTATCAGCAAAAGGGGGCAGGGCGCACCTTTGGCTCTATGGAAGATGCCGTTCTAGCCTTTGAGCAGGGTCTGATTGATCTCCATGCCGAGGTTTGGCTCCGGTTCGATGGTCCGGTGGAAGCCGATGGTAAAGAAAAGCTGGTGGAGGAAACTAAAGATGCGGACGGGACTGTTCGCCGCCTCTACAACAAGCGTCGGACCCGTGAGGATGCCGATGGCCATCTAATTTCTCAATATATTAAGACCACAACGGGTCGAATTATTTACAACAAGGCAGTGCATGATGCCTTAGCTAGCTAGCGGTGCTTCTTTGGTTAGGACAGCAGCTGACCAAAGATGCCGCAGCAAGTAGCCAACCGTGTATCCGTTTTTTCTCTATTGCAGCGAAGTAAACCTGACGTCCGTGGAGAGTACGTAATGACAGAGCAAGGATCGAATCAATCACCTTTGGTCTTTCGGAACAAGGTCATTGATAAGAAGCAGCTGAAGAAGTTGGTCGCTTGGTCGTTTGAAAAGTTTGGCACGGCTCGCACGGCTCAGATGGCTGACGAAATCAAAAATCTTGGGTTCCGGTATGCTACCCGAGCTGGGGTATCGATCAGCGTTGAGGACTTGCAGGTGCCTGCAGTTAAACGAGAACTGCTAGAAGCCGCTGATGAAGAGATTCGAGTAACGGAAGAGCGTTATACCCGTGGCGAAATCACAGAGGTCGAGCGCTTTCAGAAAGTAATTGACACCTGGAACGGAACCAGTGAGGAACTCAAAAACCAGGTAGTCAAGAATTTCCGTGAAAACAACCCCCTTAACTCCGTCTACATGATGGCGTTTTCAGGGGCCCGAGGCAACATTTCGCAAGTGCGACAGTTAGTCGGCATGCGGGGTCTGATGGCCAATCCGCAGGGTGAAATTATTGACCAGCCCATCCGGACTAATTTCCGTGAGGGGCTATCGGTTACTGAATATGTAATTTCCTCCTATGGCGCTCGCAAGGGGCTGGTAGATACGGCTCTACGAACAGCCGACTCAGGTTACCTAACACGGCGACTGGTAGACGTCTCACAAGACGTCATTATCCGCGAGAACGACTGTGGGACTGAGCGAGGAATTCCGCTCAGGAGCATGGTGGCCGGGGAGCGGGTTCTCATTCCACTTTCGGATCGTCTGTTGGGTCGAGTTTTGGCCAAAGATGCTGTACATCCTAAAACCGGTGAGGTACTAGCTCAGCGCAATGACTCACTTTCCGAAATGACAGCGGAAGCACTCTGTGATGCGGGCGTTGAAGAAGTTGTGGTGCGTTCAGCGCTGACTTGTGAAGCTACACGTTCGGTTTGCCGCTACTGCTATGGCTGGAGTTTGGCTCATTCTGAAATGGTTGATTTGGGCGAAGCAGTGGGCATCATCGCCGCCCAGTCAATTGGTGAGCCCGGTACGCAGCTCACGATGCGGACATTCCATACAGGAGCCATTTCCCCAGTAAAGGTGCCGCCTGTATGGAATGTCCGCGTCGTCGAGCTGCCGGAGAAATTTAAGAGCCGTGCTTTCCGGACTCGTCACGGCGAAGATGCGCTGCTGATCGAAGAAGCCACCAAGATTGTGGTGCGAGGGGATAAACAGCAATCAGATACCCTCCCGCAGGGTGCGATCATGTTTGTCAATCCGGGCGATCGCGTCATGGCAGAGCAGCTACTGGTAGAGCTACCCACTTCTAGTCGTGTCCGCAAGGTCACAGAAAAAGCGACGAAGGACGTGACCAGCGGCTTGTCGGGTGAGGTCAAGTTTGCTGGCCTGGTTCAGGAAGAGAAAACGGACCGTCAGGGCAACACGACTCGTCTAGCTCAGCGCGGCGGCTTGATTTGGGTTTTATCTGGTCAGGTCTACAATTTGCCTCCCAACGCTGAACCTGTGGTCAAGAACGGTGACGAAATTGATCGGGATGGCATCTTAGCTGAAACGCGCTTGGTTAGCGAGCGAGGCGGACAGGTGCGCCTGCCTCAAGCTGCCGAAGGTGAAGATGCTCGCGAAGTGGAGGTGATCACGGCTTCGGTATTACTGGATCAGGCCGAAGTCAAAATGGAGAGTGGTCAGGCCGGTGAGCACTATGTGATTGAAACTGCCAATGGTCAGCGCTTCTCCTTGATTGCCACGCCTGGAACAAAGGTATCTAGTGGCGGCGTTGTCGCCGAACTGGAAGACACGCGGTACCACACGCACACAGGTGGCATGATCAAATACTCCGGGGTTGAGACGGCCAAGAAGGGCAAAGGTAAGCAAGGCTACGAGGTGATTAAGGGCGGGACGCTGTTGTGGATCCCTGAGGAAACTCACGAGGTCAACAAAGACCTCTCGCTACTACTGGTCGAAGATGGTCAGTTTGTGGAAGCTGGCACCGAGGTAGTGAAGGATATCTTCTGCCAGAGCAATGGTGTTGTGGAAGTAACGCAGAAAAACGACATTCTGCGGGAAATTGTGGTTAAGCCAGGCGACCTGCATATGGCTGACAATCCTGAAGCGGTTATGGAGCGCGATCGCACCATCATTCCTCCTGGCGAAGAGATAATGCCGGGGCTAACGACCTCTGCCTTGTCCTACCTGGAATATGTAGAATCGCCCGAAGGCCCTGCTGTCTTGCTGCGCCCGGTGGAAGAATACACCGTGTCGGATGAACCTCCGGTTCCGAGTCAGGACTCGGTGAGTGATTCGGGCAATAGCGACATTCGCTTGCGGGCAGTCCAGCGGATTTCCTTCAAAGACGGTGATCGCGTCAAGTCAGTTGAAGGACAAGAACTGCTGCGGACTCAGCTGGTGCTCGAAATTGGCGAAGAATCTTCTCACTTGGAAGCTGACATTGAGCAGGTCGCGGATGAAAACGATCCCGACGTGATGCGTCTGCAACTGGTGATTCTAGAGTCCATCATTATCCGTCGCGATATTGTGGCTGACCAAACCCAGGGCAGCACGCTGACCCGACTGTGGGTTGAAGATGGACAGCAGATCGAGCCGGGGGCGGTCGTTGCTCGAACTGAGATTCAGTGTAAGGAAACAGGTGAAATCCGAGGCATCCGGGAAGGAATGGAAGCGATTCGCCGCGTTTTGGTGGTACGGGATGCTGATCGCTTCACGGTCGCTCTTGAGGGTAAACAAGCCACTGTTACGCGCGACGACTTGGTTGTTGCCGGTAGCGAAATCGCACCCGGGATTCGCATTGACGAGTCAGGTCAGGTGACCGAAGTGACTGATGCCCACGTCACACTGCGAATTGCGCGACCTTACCGCGTATCTACCGGTGCTGTTTTGCACATTGAAGATGGTGACCTCGTTCAGCGGGGTGACAACCTAGTACTGCTGGTATTTGAGCGCGCCAAGACCGGCGACATCATCCAGGGTCTACCCCGAATTGAAGAACTGCTGGAAGCGCGTAAGCCTAAGGAAGCCTGTGTTCTGGCTGAACGCCCTGGCTCGGCTCAGGTTACCTTTACCGATGACGAGGTGCCGGACATTAAGGTCGTCGAGTCTGACGGCGTAGTCACAGAGTATCCTCTGAATCCTGGGCAAAACTTGCTCATTAACGATGGTCAGCATGTAGAAGCTGCCGAACCGTTGACTGATGGCCCTGCTAATCCGCACCAAATCCTAGAGGTGTTCTTTAAGTACTACATCTCGGAAGGGATTGGCACCCATGATGCGTCTATCAGAAGTCTGCAGAAGGTTCAGACACTTCTGGTGAATGAGGTCCAGTCGGTCTATCAGTCCCAAGGGGTGGATATTTCTGACAAGCATATCGAAGTCATCGTTCGCCAAATGACCTCAAAGGCCCGTATCGAAGACGGTGGCGACACCACAATGTTGCCAGGTGAGCTGATGGAGATCTATCAGATCGAACAGGTGAATGAAGCCATGGCCATTACAGGCGGTGCTCCGGCTGAGTATACGCCTGTGCTGCTGGGGATCACGAAAGCCTCGCTGAACACCGACAGCTTTATTTCGGCAGCTAGCTTCCAGGAAACGACTCGTGTCCTAACCGAAGCGGCGATCGAGGGCAAGTCTGACTGGCTGCGGGGTCTCAAAGAGAACGTCATCATTGGTCGCTTGATTCCGGCTGGAACCGGCTTCAATGCCTACGAAGAACCGGCTCCTGTAGAGATTGATCCCAACGTTGGCTATGAAGGCGCGTTGATCGACGATGCCCTGGCGCGGGATGTTGTTTTAGACGATGAAACCGCCCGGACCTACGAACTGGAGAGTGGTATAGGCATTCTCAACGACGAAGATATTGTGGGTGGGCGTTCTCAAGAACCTGGATTCGTTGATAGTACCGGCAAACCGCCGGTACCTAACGGAGCCATTTTGGATGATGACCTACTCATCGATGACAACACCGAAGCCTTGTAGGGACACGATTAGTGGAGAGGCAATCAATCGCCTCTCCACTGTAAAACAAGAATCCATAACATTTTGGCGCGATCCTCTATTGGCAAACTTGGAGGTTCTCAAAGCTACCTACGTAACCCACAGCTTTAGCCGCCACAGTCACGAAGGGTACGCCATTGGGGTCATCGAGTCGGGCGTTGAAGCGTTTGCGTATCGCGGCAATACCTACCAAGCTCCAGCCGGCACCTTAGTGGTAATTCATCCAGGGGAAGTCCATACAGGCTATGCCGCTATTCAAGAAGGTTGGCAGTATCGCATGATCTACCCTGCTGTTGCTCTCATCCAGAGGGCAACAGCGCAGCTTGGGTTCCCCTCATCGCACGTCCCCTTCTTTCATGAAACGCTCATTGCTGATCCAAATCTAATAAGGCAGTTTCGGGCCTTTCACCAGGCTTCAGAACACAACACCTCATCTCTAGAACGGGAATCGAAGCTATTGTGGCTGATTGCTCATCTGATCCATAAGTATGGTGAACTCCGATCGCCCCTTCCCAGGCTGCATCGCGATCGCGCCGTCACCGACCGGGCCAAGACCTATCTCCGCGATCGTTACACCGAATCCATCACACTGGATGACCTGGCTCAAGCCGTTGACCTGCCCCCTTTGAGACTGTTGCGTCTCTGTCGCCGCGAATGGGGACTACCGCCGCATCGATATTTAATTCAATTACGGGTGCAGCAGGCCAAGCGACTGATTGCCGCTAAGGTGCCACTCGCAATCGTCGCAGCCGACACCGGATTCTCCGACCAAAGCCATTTAAATCGACACTTCAAGCGACTAGTCGGAGTTACTCCCGGTCAATACCAAGCTGGCTGCTAAGGAAGTGACGTGAAAATAAAGTGCTCGTATAGGATAGTGGAAAGGTTACAGGGTGATGGAGTGATGGGGTAATGGGGTAATGAGTCTACAGTGCATACACAAGTCTTCGCCTAACCCATACGGCAATTCTCTAGCTCATAGCTCAAGTCCCGTCAGGACTGAATTCCGGCAACGCTAGAGAATTGCCGTATGGGTTAGGCGAAGACTTGTGTATGCACTGTAGACTCATTACCCCATTACCCCATCACTCCATCACCCTGTAACCTTTCCACTATCCTATACGAGC
>JBCBJE010000304.1:0-6515 GCA_038523735.1 Cyanobacteria bacterium J06626_18
ATTGGTGATGGGTTCTACCCTACGGGAAGGGTATAACCCTACGTTGATGGTTGTGTTGGGGGGGAGGCATTTGGAGCGTAGAGTCTCGATAAGTAGTGAATATTCGGACCAAATGCCTCCCCCCTTACGAGGTTTTCCTTCTCTCATCCTCCACTCTTCCACTCCCCCGTTTCCCAACACCCAACACCTACTCCCCCTCTTCAGAACGATCGCGCACTTCGCGGGCGGCTTCTTGCAGATAATATTCACCGATATCAGCACCGCCAATTAGGATTTGTTGATACTGCACAACGCCGCGAACGCGGACAGATTCGCCAATGGCGGGAGGAGCGGTCGCGGTAGCGATCCAGATGGTATCGGTGTCGTCAGCAACTTGGTAAAGCCAACCTTCCAAGAGCGGAGCATGTTGTTGAACCTGCCCCTCCACGTTGATGGTTTTATCCACCGAATTATCAGATAGGTCTTGCAAAGGAGTTGTCGGCTGCGTGAGCTGGGCGATCGCCTGCGGTAGGTGAACGCGCGGAGCAGTTTCCGAAGCGTTTGGCGCCTGCGATGCACTGCAACCCATCAGCACTACTGCTAGGAGAAAGACCTTTGTTCGGCTTAAACACTGTATGGCTAGCATCTTTCGAATAAAGGAGATGAGGATGCCTCTAAATCTGAGACACTAGAATTCGGGTCAGGTTGGGTAGGTGCTAGACAGATTCAACCGGATATCGGGCTTGTTGGGAGAGCTTTAAATGTGATGTTGCATCACAGAGAGCTCCTTGCTTTTAGATTAGCTCAGGATTGCGAATGGCTCAGATTCTCGACGGTAAAGCGTTAGCCCAGCAGACTCAAATGGCTCTGGCGCAGACAATTCAAACCTGGGCTCCGCAGGTAGGACGTCCACCGGGATTAGCTGTGATTATGGTAGGCGATAATCCAGCCAGTGCTGCTTATGTCAGGAATAAAGAACGGGCCTGCGATCGCGTTGGCGTGGCCTCTTTTGGCCAGCATGTGGGCAAAGAAACGTCGCAGGACTATCTCCTGGGAGCGATCGCCGAACTGAATGCGGATGATCGGGTTGATGGCATCCTGCTACAACTCCCGGTTCCTGAGCATTTGGATGCTGTCGAGCTACTGAATGCCATTGATCCTCAAAAGGATGCCGATGGTCTGCATCCCGTTAACATGGGACGACTGCTCCGAGGCGAGGCAGGATTACAGAGCTGTACGCCTTTGGGGGTTATGCAACTGTTAGAGGCTTATGAAATTCCTATAGAAGGGCAGCAAGCGATCGTGCTAGGGCGCAGCATCTTAGTAGGTAAACCCATGGGCTCCCTGCTGCTAGCCGCTAACGCGACCGTGACGATGGCTCATTCCCGTACTCGCGACTTGGTCAAGCTAACCCAAATGGCCGATATCGTTGTCGCCGCCATTGGTTGCCCCGGCTTCATTACCGCAGACCACATAAAGCCTGGGGCGGTTGTCATCGATGTTGGCATCAATCGGATCGAAACTGAAACCGGCCAGTATCGGCTAGTTGGGGATGTAGACTATGAAGCGGTTAGTCCAATTGCTAGCGCAGTTACGCCGGTGCCTGGTGGCATTGGCCCTATGACCGTAGCCATGCTCCTGCATAATACGGTTCAGGGCTATGTTAACCGTTTTCAGGAATTGCTCCCTAGCGATTCGTCTTTGTCTTAACGCTCAGGATCTTGAGTATGGTGATGACTCACTCGACCGATACACCCTCTGCCCCTTTTGACTTGAAAACATACCTGCGCGATCGCAAACAGCAGGTCGAGGCAGCCCTGGATGCTTCGCTTCAAATGGCGTATCCAGAAACCATCTATGAGTCAATGCGATACTCTTTGCTCGCAGGTGGCAAACGGCTACGCCCTATTTTGTGCCTAGCAACCTGTGAGCTACTGGATGGGAGAGAGGCGATGGTAATGCCTACAGCCTGTGCGCTGGAAATGATCCACACGATGTCCCTCATCCATGACGACTTGCCAGCGATGGATAATGATGATTACCGTCGCGGTCAACTCACGAACCATAAGGTATACGGCGACGATGTTGCCATTCTGGCCGGTGATGGGTTGCTATCGTATGCCTTTGAATATGTTGCAACGCAGACTCAGGATGTTCCCCCTGAGCGGATTCTTAAGGTTGTAGCAGCATTGGGTAGGGCTGTTGGTGCAGCAGGCTTGGTCGGAGGTCAAATCGTTGACCTTGCCTCTGAGGGGAATCCAGACGTTACATTAGAAACCCTGAACTTCATTCATACTCACAAAACAGGCGCGCTTCTCAAGGTTTCTGTTACCTCTGGAGCGCTTCTGGCAGGAGGCGACGACGAGCAGGTCAGTGTCCTTGCTGAGTATGCCGAGAAGATTGGGCTGGCTTTCCAAATCGTGGATGATGTGCTGGATATTACAGCTACCTCAGAAGAATTGGGCAAGTCAGCTGGTAAAGATGTGCAGGCTCAGAAAGCGACCTATCCCAGCTTCTGGGGCATTGATGAGTCCCGACGGCAGGCACAGCAATTAGTTGAAGAAGCCAAAGTAGCAGTCTCTACATGCTTTGGACAGAAGGCTCAGCCATTATCGGCTTTGGCTGATTTTATTGTTGCTCGTACCCACTGATGACCTCTATAGACACCATGCAAAACATCAGCGATATTTTGCAAAATTACGTTCTGATCGTGGCTTTGGCAGCCTGCCTGCTAGCCCAAGCTTTGAAAGTTGTGTTTGAATTTGCTCAGCATGGCAAGGTTAATCTCCGCGTCTTGGTTGAAACCGGTGGAATGCCCAGCTCTCATTCGGCTCTAGTGACTGCCTTAGCCTGTGGTATTGGTCAAACGCTGGGATGGGCAAGTCCGGCCTTTGCCGTCACCACTGTGTTTGCCGTCATTGTGATGTACGACGCTGCCGGCGTCCGGCAGGCTGCTGGTAAGCAGGCCAAAATTTTGAATCAGATCATCGATGAACTCTTCCGCGAAAAACCAGAGTTCAATGAAGACCGCCTCAAAGAACTGCTAGGCCATACTCCCGTCCAAGTCATTGTCGGCTCGGTTCTCGGGTTTGCCGTGTCTTTTCTGGCAGCCCCGGCTTATCAGGTCAGCTTTTGAGAGGGATATGGGGAATAGGGAAGTGTACGGGGGATGGAGAGACGGGAGAGACGTTTAAGGACGAAAGGTAAAGGTAAAAGGAATAAGTCGTAGATCGGCGTCGAGGGATGAGACCCAGCATCACGAGATCCGGCAAACTAGTCACATATCATCGCACAGCGTAGAAACACACTGTCGTGACACCCGGAAGTCAACGCTGGGTACCTGATATTCCTAAGGCCGACCCCACTCAATGTCTCGGATAAGATCCGTTCCATCCTCGGCGCCGACAATGACGGCAGCTGCTTCGTTTCCATCCTCACCCGAGATTGATATAGCCGTCGCCAAGTCCGTTAGGACAAGACGTGGCTCCACATCCTCTACTCCTTGCAAGAGTATTTTGCATTCCGATGCCTGCCCCAGATCCCATAAAAGTTTTCTGGTTTACGTTGATATTCGATCATGAAATAACCCACAAGTAAAGCGTAGAGTCTTCTTCAGAAGGCTCGAGCTTGACGATTTTGGTGGGTGTCCAATCCCCCATGTCGAACTGGTGCGATACCACCCGATCGCCTGATCGCAATTGTTCCTGTAAGCGTGGTCGCAGTCGCAGATTCAGGTGTGGCAACAGGTACAGTATCACGACTGTAGCCGATCGCATATCAGTTTCATACAGATTCCCCTGACAAAAGGTGATGTGACCGCCGACCCCGGCAAGGTTTGCTTGAGTCTGAGCTTGCGCAACCATCTTGGGATCGATATCGACCCCCACGCCCTGGGTGCCCCATCGCTGCGCGGCTCGGATCAGTACCCGTCCATCGCCGCAGCCTAGGTCGTAGAGCACATCATCGGCTCCCACCTGAGCTAGCTCTAACATTGCATCGACGGCGTCATCTGGCGTTGGAATGTAGGCAATATCGGGTCTGGGAGACGGCTGTGGCATCGTTTACGGAAATGACGAGGGGCGTTCTGTAGTTGCTTGTAGAGAACAGGGGCGATCGCTGACGTAAGCGCAAAAGTTCAGCTCCATTTCTGTAGTCTAATCGCTGCCCCAGGATGGGCAGAGAGGAAAAATGAACGGCAACGATGGGTCGAGGCAGTTTTTTGAGCATGAACAGTCGGGCGATGACCGACTGTTTGTTGAGGTGCCGGCCGATCGTCTTTCCCCGTATCCAGACAAAATCCCCTACGGCTACGATCCCATGGGAGAGATCTACCTGCGTGGTAGAGCTTCCCGAAATATTGCCAGCGGGGGCATTCCCTGGTGGGTGCTGATTGTTGGTTGGATATTCTTGACAGGAAGCGTTTTACTCATACTGATGGCAGCGCTCACCGCTTATCCCGCGTTCCTGGCCCATCTCTTCTTTCCCGCTATTTTTCTGCTGATTCTGTGGCGAGGCACCAGCGCTAAACTTGACAGGGGGACGCACAGGCGAAGAGGCAGTCGGTGGTAGTGTCCACAGCGCGTTGTGGGAATCCTGAGACTGCGATTATCTTGGACACTCAATAGCGGCTTTTGCAAGAAATTATGGATCCTCATCAGCAGGCTAAGGAAGAAGAACTCCGTCGTCGCGAGGCAGAACTGAAAACACGCGAACTTCAGATTCGGATGCGTGAACTGGAAGCCGAACTGGATAAAACCTCGGTGCATCCGACCTATAAGCATGAAGAACCCCCGCAGAAAAAGAAGCGGACTTGGTACGAGCGCATACCAAACATTGCCAAGTTTCTAATGATGGTGGTGCTTGTGATTGTGGCTATTCGCGTTGCCAGTTGGCTATTTACAGCGGCTCTCGTGTTGGGGCTTGCTTTTGTCGGCTACAAGCTATTTCTGGAAGGCGATCGCAACTAGCTATTTAAACTGTTCGTCACCTTTGGTGAAGCGCATCCCTAGCTAACGTGAGTTCGGGATAAGAAATGAAGGGGCTGAGTAAGCTGAAAGCATTGCAAACCGTTCAGCAGGCCCCTCCTATGGATAGTTTAGAAGAGTTGTTTTGCCACATTGATGACTTCTGCCACCGCTTTGAACCGCAATGGCGTCAGACACTACTCGGCTACGGAATGCAGCAACGCGAACGCCAACGTTCGTTGAGTTTGAGCGAAATCATGACGATTTTGGTGAGCTTTCATCGGGAGTCTTACCGCACCTTCAAGTACTTTTACCAGAAGCAGGTCTGCCGCTATTGGGGGGCGGAGTTTCCGAAACTGCCAAGCTACCAGCGTTTCGTCGAGTACCTGCCCGATGCCTTGATGCCTTTGTGTGTCTATCTCAAACAATGCTTTGGCACTTGTAGCGGCATCAGTTTTATCGATGCCACGGCCTTAAAGGTTTGCCACAACCGTCGCATCAATCAACATCACGTGTTTGAGGAGTTGGCGGCTCGCGGCAAAACCTCCGTGGATGGGTTCTATGGCTTCAAGGTGCATCTGGTGGTCAATGAATTCGGGGAGTTGTTAAACATGACCGTCACCCCAGGGAACACCGACGACCGCAAACCCGTACCTGATCGACTCAGCGGTCTGTTTGGCAAGGTCTTTGCTGATCGGGGCTATGTCTCCCAACCGCTGGCCCAAAAACTGCTGCAGGACTTCGGCATTGAGTTCTGCGCCAAGCCCCAGCGGAACATGAAAAACAAGCTCATGCGGTTGACGGACAAACTCCTGGCCAGAAAGCGCGCCATCATTGAAACGGTGATTGACCAACTGAAGAATATTTCGCAAATCGAGCATTCCCGGCACCGCAGCCCCACCAATTTCATGGTCAATCTCGTCTGTGGCCTGATTGCTTATTGCCATCAACCGAAGAAACCAGCCTTGCAATTAGAGTGGGCGTTGCTACCCGCTGCTTAACCCGAACTGACGTTCGGTAGAATGGGCAAAGGGTGAATGCCCGTGCCCATCATCAATGAGCTTGGCTCCATCACAAACCATTGCCGATCAGAATGAAGGGAGCCCAATAGTAAGGATGCGTGAGGGTGTTTCCAGTGGGAGCAGAACGATCGCGGTCATCATTGGCAACGACAGCTAAACCGCGATCGCCCCCCACCGCGCTGAAATCACTGGTAATCATTGCCTGTTGGGCCGCCTGGAGCGCTGCTGATTTGCTCATGCCTTGCTGCATCGCTGCATAAAACGCCTGCATCAGTTTCTGGGTCCCCCCATCGCTCACTTGCCATAGTGAGGCAAGCGTAGCCTGCGCTCCCGCTTGTTCAATGCGGTAGCCCAACCCCAAAATCTCGATGCCGCTACCCAAATCAGTGCTGCCGACAGCAGTCTCGCAGGCGCTGAGGACCACCAACTCGGCGTTGTCTAGCGTCCACTCACGCTTGATGTCCCGCAGACTAATGGTTTCGCCACTGCCAAACACAATAAAGGATTCATCCGGTGAGCCCGTGACAAACGCGGCATGGGTGGCCAAATG
>JBCBJE010000305.1:0-6502 GCA_038523735.1 Cyanobacteria bacterium J06626_18
TATCCAAAAGCTCAAGATCTAGTTGAAATCACTGTTGCCTAGAAGAAGCGCTCGATAATCAAATCTCGTTGGGAACGAGAACATCTAGTTGCCTTTTTCATAAATCTGCATTTGACGTCAGATGTGATCAGAATTTGTGCATAGAAAATGCTCTATTTTACTGAAAGGGTGTCCGAGAATACCACTTTCTTTCACGAAACCGCTGCCGTCATTTAATTTGCCATCAGTTCAGTGAGTTCGGGAGTGCTTTGTTTATGATTATTGAGTCACAAATGGGCTGTAACGTCCGCCCAGATTCTCAACAATTGTTTGCGTATTGGAAACCATCATCGTGACGTAGGTTGCTCCCTTGCTCCCAGGTGACCCCAAGGAATCGGAATAGAGTTCCGTTGCCGCAAGTTGGACTCCTGCCTCTTCCGCTACAACGGTAATAAGCCGGGGATTAATGGTCGTTTCTGCAAAGATGGCAGGAACCCCCAAAACCCGAATGGACTCAGACAGTTGCTGAACCGTCTGGGCACTAGGCTGTTCTTCTGTGCTAATACCAATCAATGTACCTGCCACCTCCATCCCGTAGGCTGCAGTATAGTACTGAAATGCATCATGGGTAGTGACTAGCTGCCGTTGCTCAGCTGGAATCGTCGCAATTTGGGCCTGAATCCAATCGTCTAGTTGGATAAGCTCAGTAACAAATGCTTCGGTGTTCTGCGTAAATTCGGTTTCATTTTCAGGCGATAGCTGAATCAATTCGTCGCGCATCAGCTCCACCATCTGCACGACGTTAGCCACGTCCCCCCAAACATGTGGGTCGGGAACCTGCTGCCCTTCGTAGTCGAAATCTAGAGGGGTGACGATCTCTGCCACCGCAACCGTACGGGCAGAAATACCGGTCGCCTCGATGAGATTGATTAGATTTGGCTCCAGGTTGTAGCCGTTGTAAAAAATGAGGTCAGCCGATTCCAGAGCAATGCTGTCCTGAGGCACTGGTTCGTAGACGTGGGGGTCAGCACCGGGTTGCAAGATGCCAACTAGGTCGATCGCATCGCCGCCAATTTGTACGGTCCAGTCGGCAATGAGGGTGCTGGTAGCGACGACCTCTGGCAGAGCAGAATCTGGGTTTTCAGGAGCTGGGGCAGTTGATTCCGACGTACGATCACACCCTACTATCAGAGCCGCGATCGCGCTCATACCCCAAAGGCCCCAGCGGGTTCGTTTAGCCTGCAAAAATGAAATAGTCATTGGCTTACTTTTCATAATCGTTTCATTTTTGAGGATACAATAGATTTCATAATCGTTTCATTTTCTGAAGCTACTTGAGATAGATTCTCGTTAACCGGATCGTTGTCACGATCACCGCAAGCCTGCACTGAGGTGCTAATCCCTCTGTACTCAAAGCATTTGCAGGCTAGCTATGACGAAAATCAATTCCTTCAGAGACTTCACCATGAAATGGTTAGGCGGTTATAGAAAGGTGCCGTCGTATACTCAAAAGCCAACTGACCGGGAGAACCTATGATCCATTCAGCGACCCTCACTGTTGATCACCTGAGCGTGAATTACCGGAATGTTCAAGCTCTGCGAAACATTAATTTTGCTGTTCCACCTGGACGGCTCGTAGGCATCTTTGGTCCCAACGGTGCAGGTAAAAGCACACTAGTTAAAGCAATGCTGGGCCTCACGCCTGTGGTGACTGGTATGGTGCGCTATGGCCAAGATTCTTTGACCGTGCATCGCGATCGCACAGCTTATGTCCCTCAGCGATCACACATCGACTGGACCTTTCCGGCAACCGTATGGGACGTCGTCTTGATGGGCCGGGTGAAGCAGGCTGGATGGCTGCGTCGCTTTTCAACTGTAAGTCGCCGCATTGGTGCCGATGCGCTGGAGCGGGTTGGCATGGCGGAATTTCGTGATCGCCGCATTGGCGCGCTATCGGGCGGACAGCAGCAGCGGGTATTTCTCGCCCGTGCCCTAGCCCAGCAAGCCGATCTCTTCTTTCTGGACGAACCCTTTGTCGGCGTCGATCAAAAAACTGAAGCCGTCTTGTTCCGCATCTTTCGAGAGTTGGCTGACGAAGGCAAAACCGTGATGGTGGTCAACCACGACTTGGGCGAGTCTATCACTCACTTCGATCAGTTGCTACTGCTCAATCGCGAGTTGATTGCCTATGGACCCCGTGAACGAGTGTTCACTACAGAAACCATGACCCGAGCCTATGGTGGTCATGTGCAGTTTTTCGCGTCCAATGTGGCGTAATGCGTTGTTGGTGGTTGGTTATTCGTCGTTGGTTGATAGTTGATAGTTGGTGGTTGGTAGTGTTGGAGCGAGGCATTTGGAGTGTAAAGTCTCGATGTGTGGTAAGCATGCGGGCCAAATGCCTTGCCCTTACAGATTTTGCTCCCCTTTTCCCTTTCCCCCTTTCCCTTGGACCCACTACCCACTACCCACTACCCACTACCCACTACCCACTACCCACTACCTACCCCATCACCCTTCCACCCTCCTATCCACTCCACTCCACTCTCCCCATAATGCTCCTCAACTGGCTTCTCGACCCTTTGCAATACGCCTTCATGCAGCGATCGCTGGTGGTTGCGGTGATGGTGGGCATCATCTGTGCTGTGGTGGGCAGCTATCTGATGGTACAGCGGCTGTCACTCTTGGGCGATGCGATTAGTCATTCGCTGCTGCCGGGATTGGCGATCGCGTTCATTCTGGGAATCAATCTGTTTGTGGGGGCCTTCATAGCAGGGGTAATCAGTACCGTATTAATTGCGTGGATTCATCGGCGATCGCCGGTCAAAGAAGATGCCGCGATGGGGATTGTTTTCTCAGCTTTCTTTGCTCTGGGAATTACGCTTATCACCGTAGTTCAAAAAGATAACAAGATTGACCTCAACCATTTTCTGTTCGGCAATATTCTGGGCGTTACCGGGAGTGAGGTCCGCGATACTGCGATTATTGTCGTGCTGGTGCTAGTGAGCGTTTTTTTGCTGTACAAGGAGCTTTTGTTCTACAGCTTTGATCCATTGGGGGCTGAAGCAAGTGGTCTGCCGGTAGGATTGCTGAATGCGGGGCTGATGGTGCTGATTGCGCTGACGGTGGTCGCCAGTATGAAGGTAGTGGGCGTCATTTTGGTGTTAGCCTTGCTGATTACGCCAGGAGCTACTGCGTATCTATTAGTCCCGCGACTGCACCAGGTAATGTTCTTAGGGGCTGGTATCGGCGTGTTTGCCAGCGTAACCGGCATGTACCTCAGCTACTATTTCAATCTGCCGTCTGGACCTGCGATCGTGTTGGTTACATTTGCACTGTTTTTGCTGGCTTTTCTGTTCAGTCCTCACTATGGTGTTTTGACGCAACCGCGCTCAGCACAGAGAAAATCAGTCCAGGGAAAGAACTGAAAGGATGGCGGTCCTAAATTGCCAACTGCATTACTCTGACAGCCAACCAAATACAGTCCCCACGCTGAGATCGAGGTCATCGGCAAAGGTGGGGACAGGAAGCACCTGCTCAGGCTCATCAAAAACGGCGGGTTGGCGGCCGGGAAGATACATGAAGATAGTCGATTCGTCTGGGTCAATCAACCAGCCCATCTGGGTTCCGTAATCAAGACAACGCAGGATGTTTTTGATCACCTTGGTCTGGCGCTGATCTGGCGAGAGGATTTCAACGCACCAATCGGGGGCCAGCGGAAAAATATTGGCGATTTCTCCATTGGCGTCACGGGGAATCTTTTCCCAGATAAACACAGATACGTCAGGAACCGTTGAACGTCCGCCAAACGTACATCTGAGTTCAGCAAAGGCTCTGGCAATTCGCCGCGATTTGAGCACACCATTGACAGTCGTAGCAAATTCCGTCTGGATGATGCTGTGTTTTCCCTGCGGCATGGGTTTCTGGATAATCTGCCCGTCAATATATTCACTGGCGGGTTTCGTTTCTGGCAGCTCGAGAAATGCTTCTAAAGTGACGATGGGTTTAGACGGAGTCTGTACCATGAGGACTTCCTCAACGACCTGTCTGTACTGTATCGCGACTATATCGCGGTAAATCGGTTCCGACGCGATGGATGTAGTGGGGAAGTTTACTTCAAAGCTGCGAGATTCTGTGAGCCAACTGGAAATCCAGGTCGGTGAGGCCGCCAGCATCGTGGGTCGTGAGCTGGAGCGAGACCTGGTCGTAGTTGATGGTGATATCGGGATGATGGGCGAGTTCTTCGGCGGGTTCTACTAGGGCGTTGACGAAGGCGATCGCTGCCACAAAGTCTGGAAAAGTTTGCGTGTAGAACAGGGTTTGTCCGTCAGTGTCCCACTCCGGCAGGTTGCGCAGTCGCTGATAAATTTCTACCTCGCTCAGCCGTACCGGAACCTCTTTAGGCTCAATGTCTGCTGGCAAATCAGCAACCTGTAATGGTAGTCCGTTGATCTGAGCATCCGCTATTGATGGACCTTGAACACTCAAACCCGCTACTAGAAAAAGACTGAAGAAATAACTCATGGATCTGTTTCCTATTCCTGATCCCTGCTACACACCAATAATGGTGTATTGCTTTCGCTAGCGCGCAGAAATACACGAAAGGCTATATGACACCCATGCTCCCTTTCATCGTCTGGCTGAGAGGGGGGCCTTTCTGCGCGAATGGCACCTTCCCTCTGTTCCCTGTTCCCTGTTCCCTGTTCCCTGTTCCCTCTTTTCCGAATTCCGAATGGCACCCTCCCTATCCAACAACAAACGCAGCGAACCAGGCATGTCCCAATTCGCTGCGTGATTAGCTTGAAGCTCAGATCAGCGGTCTACAGATCCCATGATGACGTCAATACTGCCGAGAATTGCCATGATGTCAGCCACCTTAACGCCCTTCAATAGGTGGGGCAGAATCTGCAAGTTATTGAAATCGGGTGGACGAATCTTGAACCGCCAGGGGAAGACGTTATCTTCACCAATGATAAAGACCCCCAGTTCACCCTTGCCGCTTTCTAGGCGCACGTAGTGCTCACCCTCAGGGATTTTGAATGTGGGCGGAATCCTTTTCCCGGCAAATTGAAATTCAAAATCATTCCACTCGGACTTCGGTCCTTCGGCCATACGCTTGGCTTCTAGGTTTTCATAGGGGCCACCCGGAATCTGTGCGCAGGCTTGCCGAACGATTTTGACTGATTCCCGCATTTCGCGGACGCGAATCATGTAGCGGGCCAAGCAATCACCTGCGGTTTCCCAATGAACCTCCCAGTCGAAGTCGTCGTAGCACTCGTAGTGATCGACTTTGCGGAGGTCCCACTTAACTCCGGAACCACGGAGCATGGGGCCAGAAAGGCCCCACGCGATTGCATCTTCCCGTGAAATCACGCCGATGCCTTCAACGCGGCGGCGGAAAATGGGGTTATTAGTGATGAGCTTTTCGTACTCATCTACCTTGGGCAAAAAGTAGTCACAAAAGTCAAGACACTTGTCAATCCAACCGTAGGGAAGATCCGCCGCAACGCCCCCAATCCGGAAGTAGTTGTTGTTGATCAAGCGCTGCCCAGTCGCCGCTTCCCACAGGTCATAGATCATCTCCCGTTCACGGAAGATGTAGAAAAAGGGTGTTTGAGCGCCAACGTCTGCCAAAAATGGCCCGAGCCAGAGGAGATGGTTGGCAATGCGGTTCAGCTCCAGCATAATTACGCGGATGTAGCTGGCGCGTTTAGGCACTTCAATGTCAGCGAGCTGCTCAGGAGCATTGACTGTGATGGCCTCGTTGAACATACCAGCAGCGTAGTCCCAGCGGCTGACGTAAGGGACGAACTGGACATTCGTACGGCTTTCGGCAATCTTCTCCATGCCGCGATGCAGGTAGCCAATGACTGGCTCACAGTCAAGGACGTCTTCGCCATCCAAAGTCACAATGAGACGCAGCACCCCGTGCATTGAGGGGTGGTGCGGTCCCATGTTGATGACCATGGGTTCGGTCTTGGTTTCAATACTTGCCATGGATACGCCAGGGATGGTTTCTACAGATGCGAACCGCCTCAACAGGCAATTCCCTCGGTCGACGAAGCGCGCAGTCAATGACCCAATCGCTGGAGTCCTTACTCGCTTTGTCTTCCTTACTATAAAAGGTCTGCCCTACGAATAACCAGGCAATTTCATACCGTAAGCTTGGGGAGTGACGATGCTAGCCCTTTCTCTATGGTTGATAACACCTCTCTTTCTGCCTCCTCAACGCCCTTTCAGCATATTCCTGTGATGCCTGAAGCAGTTTTAGAAGGGCTACAGATTGGCTCCGATAGCACAGTCACCGCTAGGGATGCGGTTATCTATTTGGACGCTACCGTGGGGGGAGGAGGACACAGCGCTCGGATCCTAGCGGTGCATCCAACGGCTCGTGTGGTGGCGTTGGATCAGGACAGGACCGCTTTGGCCGCAGCTCAAGAATGCTTGGCACAACAGGGCGATCGCGTCACCTTTCACTACACTAATTTTGCTGAATTCGACCCTGGCACTACCCGGTTCCATGGCA
>JBCBJE010000306.1:0-6490 GCA_038523735.1 Cyanobacteria bacterium J06626_18
GACCCTAGGAATGCAGCTAGGGCAGACCTCGTTTCGGTTAACGTGGGCGGTAGTGGTACCTGCAAGTCTTGCCCTTGTAATCCGAGAACGATCGCGACTCCGAGAGCGATCGCCGGAGCCAACACCAAACGCAAGACCGCCGCTACCACTACCGCCCACGTTAACCGAAACGAGGTCTGCCCTAGCTGCATTCCTAGGGTCACTAGCGCCACCGGAATCGCCGCTCCACCCAGCAGTTCCAAGCCTTTATCCAATCGCAGGGGCAGGCTTATCCCCCCCAGCAGCAGCACTAGTCCAGCAACCGTCGCCCAAAAGACCGGCAGCCTCAGCATGACCTGTAGCCCCACCTGTAACCCTTTGCTCTTCAGCAAAATAGGGCCTGTCGTGGTTAATAAAATACTGCTGCTGATTAGATACACGATGGCCCGTTCTAACCCCGTTTCGCCCAGAGCGAAGGTAATGAAAGGCAGTCCCAAGTTACCGGTATTGGCAAACAGGGTCGTTGCTAGAAGCGTTTTTCGTAGTAGAGCATCAACCTGAAAAATGCGGCACAGACTGTAAACAACCCCACACAAGATGGCTGATGCTAAGGCAAATCCCAGCACGATATCGACTGCATTTTGGGCTGCTAGGGTCGTGGTGTAGAGACTACTGGCAATCAGGGCTGGTAGCAGCACATATAAGCTCAGCCGGGTCAGGGTTGACCGCTCCAATCCTAAAGTACGGCCCGTGATAAACCCGATGAAGACAATCAAGGCGACAGGGGCGATCGCCGGGATGAGAACGGCCATTATTGGGTTATTGGGTGTTTGTTATTCGTCATTCAGTGAAATTATACGGATTAGCATTCAACCCGAAACTAGCTGCTTAAGGATTGAAAGGCCGCAGTAACTTTCTCATTCCTCAAGGTGACATCAGAGCAACCGCTTGAATTCTTCGATGGTGAGTCCAGCATCCTTTACAATCCCGGCCATTGTGATTGTATTAACTGGGTTATGTCTTGGAATCGTCAAGATCCGATTATCGTCAGACAAACGATATGCTTGCCTTGCCTGACTACTCTAAAACCAGCCTTTTCCAAAGCTTTGACCGCAATGAGATGATTGACGCCGGGCAATTTAGGCATTACTACACCGGGACTTCTATCTCTCGAATCTGCTCATCAGGCACTAGCTCTGCGATCGCGGCTAGGTACTCTTGAATTGCAACTTTAATATTGGCAACTGCTTCTGTCTCGGTTTCGCCCTGCGACCAGCATCCTGGTAATCCCAGGCAGGAGACACTATATCCCTCTTCCGATTCGTACAAGGCGATTCTATACTTTGCTGCCGTC
Organism: Cyanobacteria bacterium J06626_18; assembly: GCA_038523735.1. Lineage (GTDB taxonomy): Bacteria > Cyanobacteriota > Cyanobacteriia > Phormidesmidales > Phormidesmidaceae > SIO1E4. Next base: position 1,334 of record JBCBJE010000306.1, read on the forward strand.
ATGCTCTGTAAACCTCTTGCTGCAACAGTTTTCTCCTCAAGACTTGCTGAGTCAGTTTTTTCTTCCAAACTAAGCAATAGGGAGGATGCGATCGCCACGTTCTTGTCTCCTATGAAGGGGATTCTTGCGTTTTCTGAACGGGGGGAGTGAGGCTACGGAAGTAGGTACCGCCGACGGTGATGAGAAACAGGAGATAGGCGATCGCTTGGCCAGCGTACATGCGATCGCGGTACCCCAGCAGCGTCTTAAAGAAAACACCGGGGAACTGTTTGTCAGGGAGCACTTCGTGAGCATCCCAGAGCAAGGGACCCAGGAGGCAGGAGGCGTGGGAAATGCAGAGATCGGCATTGGGGGCGAGGCTGCTGATGGCGGCGAGGGCAGCGTCTAGATTGCGGCAGAAGGACACAACTAAGCCACCGATGATCATCAGTAGTAGAACGCCCATGACCTGAAAGAAGCTGCGGAGATTGATGCGAACGCCCCATTTGAAGAGAGCTAGGCCAATCAGCGTTGCGCCCAAGAGTCCACCCGTAGCCCCCAAAGCAGCGACCCCACTCTGTTGAACGCTGGTGAAGACAAAGAGTACCGTTTCAATCCCCTCGCGGAGGACAGCGATGCAGACCAAGCTAAAAATGCTGACCCCTGCCGCATCGGCTTCGCTCAGCGCAGTCGTAATCGAGCCTTCAATATCGGATTTGAGCGATCGCGCCTGGCGGGTCATCCACAACAGCATCCAGCTCAGCATGATGATGGCGATCGCGCAGAATAGGCTATCGAACAAAGGCTCAATAATCGGCTCTAGGTTAGGGAAACCCCGCTGTACCTGGGCCACGCTGTTAAAAATAATGATGCCGGTCAATACGCTGCCGACGAGTCCGGCCAAGACGCCTAAGTACACCCAACGGTTTAGTTGACTCTGTTGGGCTTTGCCTAAACAGGCCAGCACAATTCCCACCACAAGGGCAGCTTCGACCCCTTCGCGGAGAGTCACAAAAAAGGTCGGTAAAGCGGGCGCAAAATCCATAGGTCTACATTAATTTCCAAATACGAATCGTTTTATCAGCACTGGCACTGGCAATGAGACGCCCGGTGCGATGAATGGCGATCGCGTTCACTGCATGGGTATGACCGGTCAGCGTGTGGAGCTGTTTGCCCGTTTTGGCATCCCAAATACAGACCGTACGATCCGTGCTGCCTGAGATAACAGTGCGATTATCAGGCGCAATCGCCACCGAATTAACTTCGCGATCGTGGCCCTTCAAACAATGAACAATGGCTCCGGTTGCAATACTCCAAAGTCTGACTGTACCGTCCTTGCTGGCACTGGCCACAAAGAGCCCATCGCGACTCACGGCGACATCGTTTACCGGCTTCACATGGCCCGGAAAGAGTCGCATCATTTGTCCTGTCTTTAAATCCCAAAGCCGGACTTTATTATCCAAGCCACCACTCAATAGATAATTTTCGTCGGGTGTCATGGCAACAGCGCGCACAGCGGCTGGCGAGCCCAGCAGTGTCCGAATCAGGGTCCCCTTGTCCAGCTTCCAAAGATTAATCGACTTGTCTTTACTACCACTGGCCAAAATCCAGCCCTTATGGCCGATCGCGACGCTGGTAACATCGCGCACATGGCCTTTGAGCGTGTGCAGTCGCCGCCCCGCCGCTAAATCCCAAATTTTAACTGTACCGTCGTCGCCACAACTGGCCAAGACCTGGCCTTTAGCGCTGATAGCAACCTCATTAACGCCTCGAGGATGTCCGTTCAGCGTAAGCTGCGGGTTACCCTGCTGGAGGTTCCAAATCTTGATGCGGTCATCCAGACTCCCGCTCACAAGCGTTGCCGTACGAGGATTAAAAGCCACTGCGGTCACCCAGGACTCATGCCCCACTAAGGTACGGGCACACTGCCATGTTCCGGGTGCAGCGACCAGGGGCGGCGCGGAGACGGGCGCGGAGGGCGGATTGGATGGGGCGACGGGATCGAACGGCGGTGACGAAGCCGCAATTGTAAAGGGTTGAGGCGGATTTGAAGGGGGAAGTGTGCTGGGAATCGACGCTGGGGGAGCCGAAGGCTGGGCAGGAGGCGAAGAAAATTGGCTTTGCAGCACTCCAGGAGGGTTGGATAGCTTACCATCAGGGTGCTGACGGATCCAGCCAGGCACATTGCCTTGCAGCTTTGAGATGTTTTTTAGAATTTTGAGAACGGCCTGGGCTGATTGGAAGCGATCGCCCACCATATCCAACACAAGGCGGTCTAAAATTTGCCCCAGTTCTTCGCTGACCGCGAGGCCTCGTTCTGCCAAAGCCTCGCGCCACCGCCATTTGCCGGTCATGGGGTCGTACAAGTTTTCAGGCTTGTGGCCCGTTAACAGGTGCAGGCACGTCGCCCCTAAACTATATAAATCGCTGCAAGGATAAGCTTGTCCGGCCCGAATCTGTTCAATCGGCGCATATCCCTCGGTGCCGATGCGGGTTCCGGGTTCCTGGGAGAGCGCTTCGCCGAACTGCTTGGCCACGCCAAAGTCAATCAGGAACAAGCGGCGATCCGTTTCGCGGCGAATCACATTAGAGGGGGTAATATCGCGATGGATTACGTTCCGCTTGTGGATAAAATCAAGTACTGGCAAGAGGTCCTGGAGTAGGCTGTGGATGCCCATTTCATCCATCGGCCCGCGCTCAAGCATTTCTTGAATTAAGGTCTTGCCGTCGATGAACTGCTGTACTAGATATAGATACTGCTCATGCTCAAAGTAAGCTAGCAGGGAGGGAATTTGAGCATGTTCCCCTAGCTCGTGAAGGCGCACCGCTTCCTGATTAAAGAGGGTTACCGCTTTTTTGAAGGGCTTGGTTCCCTGGTTCTGAGGGGCAAACTGTTTGATCACGCAGGGTGCATCGAGGCGATCGCTGTCGAGCGATAGATATGTACGCCCAAATCCACCCCGGCCAATAAGCTTGACAGGCTGATAACGCCCCCGCAGCATCCGAATCAGGGGTGTACCGCAGCTGCAGCAAACCTCTGCTGTATCGCGATTACTGGGGTAGGTGCAGTGAGGATTGAGACAGCAAATCATTCAGCAGCGTAGTCAAGTGACGACCTCAAACGAAGAGCACAGTCAGCAAATGCAGCCAGGAACAGGCTTTATTATCATCTTTCCGTGACGGCAAGGAAATCTGAAGTTGAGTTCCGTAAGTTGTTAATCCTAGTAGGTAGCTATAAATAATCAATATTTGCAGCGGACCCTATCTCTAACACACAGCATACGTCAACCCGATCGCGCAGCCTAAACCTCGGTAAGCTCTATATTACCGGGACTCCTGAATAGAGTAAGCATAGTCCAGATTTTCTGAAGTCGATTGAGGGAGAGGGAGGGTAGTAGGGTAGAAGGGTAAAGGGAAAGTGGAAGCGTGTATGGGTCGAGGGTAAGGCAACATCTCGTAAGGGCAAGGCATTTGCCCCGTATACTTAGCCACTCATCAAGACTCTACGCTCCAAATGCCTCGCTCCAACCTCACCGACTACCAACCATCAACTAATAACGAACAACCAACAACCAAGAACATTGACTCATTTCGTTACATTTCCCCATGAACTTAAAAAGGGCAAAACCCTTGCGGTATGGTGATTGTCATGTGACTCTGCAAAACTCTTTAACAAAATGACACTGGCTCAGTTTCCGCATCAAAAGGCGAAGGCGTTGCGTCCGGGGGCTCGTCGCCCTGCTAAGGAATTGTGTAGTGAGTGCGGTTTGTGTGACACGTACTATATCCATTACGTCAAAGAAGCATGTGCCTTTTTGAATCAGCAGTTTCCGGCGCTGGAGTCGCAGACCCATGGCCGCGATCGCGATGTAGACGACGAAACCGAGCAGTATTTCGGGGTGCATCAGGCGATGATGACGGCGCGGAAGCGGCAGCCGATTGAGGGCGCGCAGTGGACGGGCATTGTGAGTGCGATCGCCATTGAAATGCTGACTCAGGGCAAGGTGGAAGGGGTGGTCTGTGTGCAGAATACAGAGGCAGACCGCTTCGAACCCAAACCAGTGATTGCGACCACACCAGAGGAGATTCTGGCAGCTCGGGTAAACAAGCCAACGCTGTCGCCCAATCTATCGGTGCTGGAGCAGGTGGAGGCGTCGGGTATGAAGCGCCTGCTGGTGATTGGCGTGGGCTGTCAAATCCAGGCGCTGCGGTCTGTAGAAAAGCAGCTCGGCTTAGAGAAGCTGTATGTTTTGGGAACGCCCTGTGTCGACAACGTGACGCGAGCGGGACTGCAGAAGTTTTTGGAGACCACGAGCCGATCGCCGGAAACCGTCGTCCACTACGAGTTCATGCAAGACTTTCGGGTCCACTTCAAGCATGAAGATGGCTCGACCGAAACGGTACCGTTCTTTGGCCTGAAGACGAATCAGCTTAAGGATGTGTTTGCCCCTTCCTGTATGAGCTGTTTTGACTATGTAAATGGGCTAGCCGATATCGTGGTGGGTTACATGGGCGCGCCGTTTGGCTGGCAGTGGATTACTGTGCGCAACGATCGCGGTCGCGAAATGCTGGAGCTGGTGATGGATCAGCTGGATACGCAGCCGGTGATGTCGGAGGGCGATCGGCACGCGGCGGTGCAGCAGAGTATTCCAGCCTATGACAAAGGCGTCACCCTCCCTATGTGGGCCGCTAAACTCATGGGAGTTGTGATTGAACGCATCGGTCCCAAGGGGCTGGAGTACGCCCGCTTTTCCATTGACTCCCACTTCACCCGCAACTATCTCTATGTGAAGCGCAATCATCCTGAGAAGTTGGAAGCGCACGTACCCGAGTTTGCTAAGCGCATTGTTGGCCAATACAAGCTACCGGAGTAACCCACACACCTTGCAGGGTGTACTTATTCTGGCTGGCTGAGTGATCGCGGCGGCCAGTATAAGGACACCCGATTTTGATGCTACTCAGCATTCAGCGCAAAGTAGAGTTTTCAAGATATGAAGGCAGGCATTAGTCTACCAACCTAATCGAGCGTATGCCGAATAAGGTCTCAATTATGCGGCACTGTTTGAATAGTTATAGACAGGAACCTGAACAAAATGGTCGGGTTCTTTTTTATCTAAAATTGTCTGTTGCAAACGTTCTACGGTTGATGGAGAGAAAAACTGCTCACCTGTTTCTTCA
>JBCBJE010000307.1:0-6486 GCA_038523735.1 Cyanobacteria bacterium J06626_18
CAGAGTGCTTTTGGCTTAGCGGCAGACCTGCAACATTGCCTAGCTAGTTGGTCCACGATTGGCGCGATCGCCCCCTTCGACCTCGGCATTCAAGACCGGGTTGAGCGCTTCCACTTGCCTCAAAAACTTTACGGTCGTGAGACTGAAGTCACTACACTACTGACAGCTTTCGAGCGCGCTAGCCAGGGACGTAGCGAAGTCATGCTGGTAGCAGGATATTCCGGCATCGGCAAGTCTGCTCTGGTGCAAGAAATTCACAAACCGATTACCCAAAAGCGGGGCCATTTCATTGCAGGTAAATTTGACCAGTTTCAGCGCAACATCCCCTATAGCGCGTTGATTCAAGCTTTTCAGGGACTGGTTCGGCAACTCCTGGCTAGCAGCACGGAGGAAATTGAACGATGGCGGACTGCCCTAATCCAGGCTCTGACACCCAACGCTCAAGTCATCATTGATGTCATCCCCGATATAGAGGTGATCATCGGTCCCCAACCCCCTGCGCCTGAACTCTCGCCTAAGGAAGCCCAAACCCGCTTCAATCTGGTTTTCCAGAACTTCATTCAGGTATTTACCCAGAAGGAACACCCACTCGCTATTTTTTTGGACGATTTGCAATGGGCTGACAGTGCATCGCTGCAGCTGATGCAAATTTTGATGGGTGAAGCCAATACTCGACATCTGCTGTTCATGGGAGCCTATCGAGACAATGAAGTGGAGGCAACTCATCCGCTCCGGGCAACCTTGGCCGAATTAGAAACCTTTGGCGTACCGCTGCAAACGATTCAACTGACACCGCTAGAGTTGACTGATATTGGTCGTTTTCTACAGGACACCTTTCTGACCCAAGAAGTTCCCCACATACTGCCCTTGGCCGAGCTGTTGAAGCAAAAAACCGGAGGCAATCCCTTTTTTATGGGAGAGTTTTTGAAATCGCTCTATGCTGACAGCCATGTCCACTTTGATCGGCATCAAAGGCAGTGGGTTTGGGATTTGCCAAAAATCCAAGCTGCCCAGATGACCAACAATGTGGTCGAACTGATGGCGGACAAGATTCAGCGCCTTTCGGAGGCTTCCCAACAAGCGTTGAAACTAGCCGCCTGTGTAGGCAGTCAATTTTCGCTTTCTGTCCTAGCGGTTGTCCGAGAGATGGCAGCAGCAGCAATGGCAACGGATTTGTGGGAGGCCATGAAACTGGGCCTAATTACGGCTGAAGGAGATGACTACAAGCTCCTGCAAGTAGAGGATGCTGCCGTTGTGGCTCAGTTAGCTGATGTAGACGTGGTTTATCGCTTTGTGCACGATCGCGTCCAGCAAGCCGCTTACAGCCTCATCCCCAATGAAGAGCGACAGCTCGCGCACTTCCGCATTGGTCAGCTATGGCTGCGAAGCATGGCTCCTGAACAGCGGGAGGAAAACATTTTCGACTTGGTCAACCAGCTTAATTATGGTCTTGACCTGCTGACGACAGCGGCAGAGCGCCAGGAACTTGCCGAGCTGAATCTGGAAGCTGGCACCAAGGCGATCGCCGCTGCCGCCTATGGACCGGCGCTCAATTACCTGCTCACGGGGATTTGTGGCCTCGAAACGAATCGCTGGCAGGCTCAATACGCGCTGGCTTTGGCCTTGCACCAAACTGCCGCTGAAGCGGCCTTTATGGTCGGCGATTTTGGTGAAATGGATCGGCTGATTGAAGCAGTCCGGCAACGAGCCACAGCCGATCTGGACAAAATTCCGGTCTACACTATCCAAATCCAAGCCCTGATTGCCCGCAACGAACTATCGGCAGCTGTTCATCTAGGTCTGCAGGTAATGGGGTCACTAGGATTTTCGATTCCTGAGAACCCTAGCAAACTCGCAGTCTTGTTCGGTCTATTGAAGTCGAAGTTGGGACTGTTGGGGCGCTCTGTCGAAGGGCTGGCCAAGCTTCCCGACATGGCTGAACCTGTGCCCTTAGCGGCTATCCAGATCCTGGCCAGCATTGCCTCCGCTGCCTACCTAACCGCCCCTGAAGTCTTTCCGTTGACCGTTTTTAAGCAGGTTGAATTAACAATCAAGCACGGCAACACCCCCATCTCAGCGTTTGCCTATGCGACATACGCCCTAATCTTATGTGGTGTGGTTCAAGACTTCAAAACCGGATCTCAGTTTGGGACGCTAGCTCTGCAGGTGCTGGATCACCTGAATGCCCGCGCCATCGAAGCTAAAACCCTGCTGGTGGTGAATGCATTTGTACGTCACTGGAAGGAGCCTCTGAGAGATACACTGCCAGTCTTTGAGAAAGCATTTCAGGCGGGCTGTGAAACGGGTGATACCGAGTATGCCTCTTTTGCGGCTCAGCTATCGGTGATGCATGGGTTTTACAGTGGACGTGGGCTGTCGGGATTGGCGGAGCAGGCAGCTGCACAGATGGCTGCGGTACAGAAATTCAAGAAACAGCCGATTGTTGAGCTGATTCAAATCCATCGGCAGGCGATCGCCAATTTGCGTGGTGAAAGTGAGAATCCCCGGCAGTTGGTGGGAGAAATCTACGACGCCTCCACGATGCTGCCAGGGTACCAGGAAGGCAACTACCGCACGGCGGTGTTTTACATCTATTCTCACTGTGTGTCACTCAACTACTGGTTTGAAGACTATGCCACCGCTGTTGAATATGGTCAGAAAGCACTGCCTTATTTGGATTCGGTGATTGCCCTTCATGTGGTGCCTGCTTTTCACTTTTACAATGCACTCGCCTGCTTAGCCCTATCCGATGAGGTAATGGATTCACAGCAGCGAGCCACGCTGCAGAAACAGATCCAGACAACGCGCAAACAGTTTCAGCGGTGGGCCAAAGCAGCCCCGGCAAACTATGGTCATAAGCTGGCGTTAATTCAGGCTGAAAGCTATCGCCGTCAGGGCAAAACAACCCAAGCCAGCATCACCTACGATCGCGCCATCAACCTTGCCCTTAAACATCGCTACGGGCACGAAGCCGCGCTTGCCAATGAACTCGCGGCCAAGTTTTATCTGCAACAGGGGCGACCGAAAATGGCCTCGGTATATCTGCAGGACGCTCATTATCTGTACGCTCGGTGGGGAGCAACGGCAAAGGTCAAGGTTCTAGAGGAAGCCTATCCTCAACTGCGGCGTCGCGAATCGAGCCTAGAAGTGCTTTCGACGCTCACGACCAACACCACCAGTACGTTACCCTCCCGTGTTACAACCAGTGGCCAGGATGACACCCTGGATTTAGCCACGGTGATGAAGGTATCGCAGACGCTTTCCGAAGAGATCCAACTTGATCGGCTGCTGGTCAGCCTGATGCGACTCCTGATGGAAAATGCGGGAGCACAGCGAGGATTTTTGCTGCTGGAAACAGACGGCTATTTTCGCGTCGAAGCGCAATGGACCGTGGACCAGGAAATGGTTGAGGTCGCTAAATCCTTGGACTTGGAAAGCTGCAATCTGCTCTCGCCTGCGATCGTCAATTACGTCGCTCGTACCCGCTCCAGCGTAGTCCTAGATGACGCCAGAGAGGGCGGTTTTGTCCAAGATGCGTACATTCGCGAACACCAGCCCCGTTCGGTGTTATGCGCGCCCTTCATCAATCGGGGAAAACTGATTGCGATTGTTTATCTAGAGAACAATCGCACTACAGGAGCCTTCACTAAGGAGCGTCTGGAATTACTCAATTTGCTGTCTGTACAGGCCGCTATTTCGATTGAAAACGCTCGACTCTATACCAACCTCGCAGTGCTCAACCAAAATCTAGTCACCCTAAATAAGTCTTACGAGCGCTTTGTGCCACGTCAGTTTCTCAAGCTATTAGGTAAAGACAGCATTACCGAAGTGGAATTGGGTGACAGCGTTAAGCAAGACATGTCTGTTTTGTTTGCCGACATTCGCGATTTCACGATGCTCTCGGAGGGCATGTCGCCAGAGGATAATTTTCGCTTAATTAATGCCTATCTCTCGCGTATGGATGGGGTGATTGCTGAACATAATGGTTTTATTGACAAGTATATTGGTGATGCGTTGATGGCCCTTTTTAGTGGCTCTGCGGATGATGCCATACTTGCAGGAATCGCGATGCTGGAAGCCCTGAAGCGGTACAACCAAAAACGCATCGAGTCCGATTATCAGCCCCTGCGCGTGGGGATTGGGATCAACACAGGCTCACTAATGCTAGGCACTGTCGGGGGACGCAACCGCATGGATGGCACAGTGATTAGTGATGCAGTCAACCTGGCTTCACGCATGGAAGGTTTGACCAAATTCTACGGAACGTCGCTTTTGATTAGCGGCAATACCTTCATGAGTTTGAAGAACTACAGTCAGTATTATTTTCGCATTATCGATCGCGTCACTGTCAAAGGCAAAAGCGAATCCGTCACAGTTTATGAGGTCTTTAATCACAATGAACCTGCGCTTCGAGACGCCAAAATGCGAACCAAAATGATGTTTGAAGAGGGCATTTTGCTCTATAACAACAAGCGATTTAATGAGGCTTATCGCTGCTTCGATGAATGTTTTTCCTACAACCCCGACGACCACATTGCCCTGAACTATGCCCAGCGATCGCGCCGCTGACAAAATATAAGGAACAGGGAACAGGGAACAGGGAATAGAAAATTGTGGCTATGAGCCTAGTGCCATCTCATTGATGAGCTCCAGCAGAGGTGATTGGATTTTACGTTTGGCGACAATCTGATCGGCCAGATATAAGGCATCGCGGGCAACGCCTGAAAATCGCCCCGATCCCCAGGTATAGAGCCAGGGTAAGCCCAGGAAATAAAAGCCTTTGACTGGTGTGATGCCGCGATCGTGGCTGGGATAGCCTCGGCCATCAAAGACTGGAACTTCGACCCAGCGAAAATCGGCTTCAAAGCCCGTTGACCAAATCGCGGAGCGGATATTGGCTGTTTTGCAGGTGATTTCAGGTACAAACTCCTCGGGTTGCCAAACTGGCTGATAGGGGCTGGCTTCAGGGGCAACTAGATTGTTTCTGGCAATGAATTTGTCGATGGTTCGTTTGATGCTTTCAGCTACAGCATCGGCAGCATCCAAGTTATGCTTCAAATCATCTTTAAAGCAGAGGCGATCGCCCTCAATATCCTTTAGCCTGCCATAGAGCTGCATGCCTTCAATCGCAAACTTCCGCAGATCAATCTCGCGCCCCCCGTCTCGCCCGGTGAGGTAGTGGTTGGTACGGTGACGAATCGTTTCCTTTTCGGGGTGCTCATCAATGGACATGTCGTAGTAGCCCATTTGGTCGAGCCAATCCACTACGTCTTTACCGCGATAGCGTCGGGGCGATCGCGGGGCGCTGCCCACACTGAGGTGAACTCGCCGTCCCGCGAGATGCAAATCTTCGGCAATCTGACAACCCGACTGGCCGGTTCCCACAATGAGCACATCGCCGTCCGGCAACTGGTCGGGATTGCGGTACTGGGAGGAATGAATTTGGGTCAGGTTTTGCGGTAAGCGCTCAGCCATGCGAGGGATGCGGGGCGTGTGATAGCCTCCCGTTGCCACCACCACCTGATCGGCAGTGTAGTTCCCAATTGAGGTGAAGACCTCGAAGCGATCACTCTCGCCTTGACGAACCTGTGTTACCTCAACCCCTTCGCGGATAGGAGCATTAAAGCTCTGAGCATAGGCGCGGATGTACTCAACAATCTCGGTCTTAACCATGAACCCATCTGGCTCTGCTCCCTGGTAGGGATAGTTGGGGAGTTGACACTGCCAGTTGGGGGTCACCAAACAAAAGGAGTCCCAGCGCTTTTCTTGCCAGGCATGGGCAATCTGATACTGCTCGAAAATAATGTGGTCAATGTTTCGCTGCGTCAGGCAATAGCTCATCGAGAGCCCTGCCTGGCCGCCGCCCACAATAATGACGGGGTAATGTGTGTTCACGGTCTGAGTGTTGTTAAGCGATGTGTGATCAGCTAACTGCACCATAGGAGCTGAAAACACAGCAACTTGTTAATTTGGCTACAGAAATTTTAGGTCTGTGACTAGTGCTAATGGGGTCATTAACTTGGCACTTGATTGTAGAGCGGTTAATAGAGGCGGACAAAGCGTGCGATCGCCTCTAGCTCTTGGTTAGACGTGGATAGGATAGTCGCGATTGCGAGAAATTATCGTCAAGCAACCTATCACTTTAAATAGGTCAGTTTAATCTCTATTCCAGAAAAAACGGAAAATTAGGTGCCTACCTGTCGTTTGCATTAGGTCTTGGAATTCTGTATAACCTGATACAAGCAGTAATGGTGTAGACGCTTACCTTGCACACTAATGACGCCTGGATAACCGCGTCCACAGAGTTTTTTAGGAAACTAAGCATAATGCCTCAAGTCACTACTCCAGCTCACCAAACAGGTGACTTTTTCGTTGACTACGAAGAGAAAGTATTTCCCGATGTGCAGGCCGAGCCCGGTGAAAAAGCGCTCGTTGCCTTCCACACAGTTGCTTTTGAAGGCTCCATTGGTCTTGTGAATCTGCTGC
>JBCBJE010000308.1:0-6462 GCA_038523735.1 Cyanobacteria bacterium J06626_18
TTCGATCTTCGACCAACAACTGCAAACACGGCTAAACCTGCCGATCAAGCATCGAAGGCAGCGAAAACCCAAAACCCCATCAAGTCTCTCATTTGGCCTCTTTTGATTGGGGCCGCGCTAGTAGGCATTGGCGTTGGCGCTCCGGAATCCTTTTTGTCTCACTTCACAGTCTTCGTGCTGGCAATTTTCCTAGGCTGGAAGGTGATTTGGGATGTCGCACCCGCCCTGCATACGCCCTTGATGAGCGTCACGAATGCAATTAGCGGCATCGTCATCATTGGCGGCATGCTGCAGATTTCCGGTGATTTGATGTCAGCAACGACGATTTTGGGGGCAATCGCCATCTTTGTTGGCACCCTCAATATCGCAGGTGGGTTCTTTGTCACTCAGCGCATGCTGAACATGTTCCATAAGTAAGCCTCGTTTAGTCACGATACTTAAGGTTGTCCTATGTCGAATAACTTGTTGACGGTTGCTTATGTAGCAGCCAGCATCCTCTTTATCCTGAGCTTGGGCGGGTTGTCCAATCAGGAAACGGCCAGACGCGGTAATATTTATGGCATTGCAGGCATGGTGGTAGCGATCGGGGCCACGGCGCTGAACGCTCAGGTGACTGGCTACGCCGTCTTACTGGCGTCTCTCGTACCGGCCATTCTGATCGGGGCGCTGATTGCATCACGCGCGGCGATGACTGCCATGCCCCAGCTTGTGGGTTTGCTCAATGGCTTTGGTGGACTTGCCGCTGTCTTGGTGGGATATGCCAGCTACCTGCATCCTGATCCGGCACTGGTAGGCGTCGAAGTCACAATTCACAAGCTAGAGGTATTCGCTGGTGTCTTCATCGGCACGATTACCTTCATCGGTTCATTGGTTGCCTGTGGCAAGTTGCAGGGTTGGGTATCGAGTAAAGCTGTGCTGTTGCCCGCCCGTCACCTAGTCAACATTGGTCTGCTGTTGACTGTCCTTGCACTGGGCTATGTCTACATGACTGCGAGCGACCCAGCAGGGCTACTACCACTGGGCATCATGACGGCGATCGCTTCCGTTCTAGGTGTGACGCTGGTAGTCGCTATTGGTGGTGCCGATATGCCGGTTGTGATCTCGATCCTCAACAGCTATTCGGGTTGTGGCGCCGCGGCTGCCGGTTTCATGCTCTCGAACGACCTGCTGATCATCACGGGCGCTCTCGTTGGCAGCAGCGGCATGATTCTTAGCTACATCATGTGTCGGGCGATGAATCGTTCCTTCGCCAATGTGCTGCTGGGCGGCTACGGAGCCACGAAGCAAAGTAGCACTAAAGCGGCAACCGGGACAGCGACTGAAACCTCTATCGAAGAGACGGTAGAGCTGCTGAATGCGGCGGATAGCGTCATTATTGTGCCGGGGTATGGCATGGCGGTGGCGCAAGCCCAGCATGCGGTGGCCGAAATTACGCAGACATTGCGCGATCGCGGTACGCAAGTTCGCTTTGGCATTCATCCAGTAGCGGGCCGTCTTCCCGGCCATATGAACGTCTTGCTAGCAGAGGCTAACGTCCCCTACGACATCGTGCTGGAGATGGATGAGATCAACGATGATTTCACCTCGACGGACGTGGTATTGGTAATTGGCGCCAATGATACTGTCAACCCCAGTGCATTGGAGGATCCAGAGAGTGAGATCGCAGGCATGCCCATTCTGGAAGTATGGAAAGCGCAAACGGTTGTGGTGCTGAAGCGCAGCCTTTCGCCTGGGTATGCGGGTGTGCCCAATCCGCTCTTTTACAAAGACAACACGCAAATGTTGTTTGGCGATGCCCGGGCCAATGTCAATGGCGTTCTAAGTCAGCTCACAGCGACATCGACAACGTCGGAAAAGGTTCTCGCTTCGGCTCAATAGGTGTAAACCGACAAGAGACGGGATCAATTATCCCGTTTCCCCCTACCCCCATCCTGGAGACTAACTTACAGCCGTATGCAGTCGGATTAAGTGCATCCTTTGACCTTTGGCCTTTTCCCTCAGTCAAACGAGATATGCTTAACCGCAATGCATGAAGCTATAACTCCTCCAGGAAGGGGGTGTTTTATTAACTGACGTTTATGAGAACTGGAGGGGTATCGCCGTCGCTAGCGCCGTTAGGACAAGACGGTCAGCCATTTATTTATGGGTCGCGCATCAGAATGATACTCGGTGTCTTAACCTAAATGGCTAAAGCTATATTCATGAGAATTCAAGATCTTTATCCAGGAGCAAACCATTGCCCCTGAGGAATCCGATAGACTAAGGGTATATACCTTGACCACATCCAAATCCCCGGTTTTTACCTCAGGGAAAACTCTAGTTTCTAAATCGGATGTGGTTTAGCCAAAGAAAACCCTTTCTATTTACCTGAAATCGCGATGTCAGTCCTTACACTCGTCATGCCGCAGGCAGCAACGGCGTCACCCACACTGGCTCCCGAGAAATCTCGTCAAGTTACTCGTAAACCCTACCCCAAGTACAAAATTATTGTGTTGAATGATGACTTCAACACCTTCCAACACGTGGCCGAATGCTTGATGAAGTACATTCCCAACATGGTGAGCGATCGCGCTTGGCAGCTAACAAATCAAATTCACAATGAGGGGCAGGCAACGGTTTGGGTAGGACCGCTAGAGCAGGCCGAGCTGTATCACAGCCAACTTAGTCGTGCGGGTCTAACAATGGCTCCCCTAGAGCAGGCATAACCTTCGATCGCGGATGCTGAGAAGACCAGCGCTAGGTATGCTGGAGGCACGCCATCCGTGAGGCCCTGCATCTTGAGTAAGTCGGACCAAGGACGTCTAGTTTGGAACCACTCAACCCATATTCCAGGGTTGATTCCAGTGCTGCAAACCCTGATTTCACAAGCACCTCAGATTCAGACGGTAACTCCGGGCCGTTTGTCCAGAGTCCGCAGCCATGCCCCCAAGTTCCGCCTCAAAGTGTCGGTGCCGATTCGGGGTGGCTATAAGCTGATTGCGCGCAAGGGTAAGTCAGCCCAGGAAGTCTTTATTGTCACTGACTTAGAGCAACCCCAGCTTGAGGATGCCATTGGGCAAGTCATGAAGTCCAGTCGGCATGGGTAACGGTGGAGCCGCAATGGTACCAAGAAGGGAAAGCAAGGTTTTACGTTGAGGGAGCCTTCTACCGACCTCACAGTCGAGTGGGGCGGGATTTGGCGGTGTTGGCTGCAGCCGTATATCGTCAACAACGCGGTGAATTGCGAGTGCTCGATGCGATGACGGGCTGTGGCGTCCGTCCTCTACGCTATCAGCTGGAAGCGGAAGCCGACTGGGTGTGGGCCAACGAAGGCAATCCTGAACTCCAGGAAGTACTCACCCAAAACCTGTCTGCGGGGATGCGATCGCGTACGTACCGCATCACCCACCAGGATGCGAACCAGGTCTTTTTTTCCTGCTACCAGCAGCGCGACTTTTATGATTTGGTCGATATTGATAGTTTTGGCGGCGGCGCACCTTATCTAGCGACCGGACTCTGGGCAACCCGTATTGGAGGCTTGCTGTATCTCACCAGCACCGACACCCGCACCACGGGAGGACACAATCCCGAACATAGCGTCCAAATTTATGGAGCCTATGCGCGATCGCATCCAGCGGTGCATGAGCAAGGGCTACGTCTCCTCATTGGTAGTGCCCTCCAGCAAGCAGCGGCTCGTGGCATGGAGGTTCGTCCTGTATTTTCACTTTTCAACGGGCATGTCCATCGTGTCATGCTGCGGGTGGGCATGGGCGGTGCGTGGCCTGCCGAAGACTATGGTTTTCTGGGGTACTGTCACAATTGCGGTCACTATCAGAAAATCGCGTGGCGACAGCTTGGACGGACTGAATGCCCGAACGGGAGACGGTTTCCTAACTGGGACCCGATCCCCCTGAGCGTCAGCGGTCCCCTCTGGTTAGGCGAGCTACACGATCGCACCATGCTAGTTGAAATGGCGGCGCTCGCTGAGAGTTGGGGCTGGCAAAAGCGCGTCAAGCTGCTGGAAATCATGCAGGCTGAAGCGACCATGCCGCCTTACTATTTCACCCTGCCGGAAATTGGCCGCCACGGACAAATGGACATCCCCAAGCGCGATCGCTTAATTGAGGTTTTGCGCGATCGAGGCTTCCGCGTCAGCCGCACTCACCTCGACGCTCAGGCCATCAAAACCGACGCGACCATCGGCGAGTGCATTTCTGCCGCTAGAGCCTGTATTCCCTAATCACAAAAGATATCCTCTGGAGAAGACACGCCGTAGGTTAGTGTTGAGGGACCAAACCCAACGCTGTCAGAGCTTATTAATCCACTTCGTTTCCGAATACTGGGTTGTGAACGTGGCTGAGAAACAGGTGATTGCCTTTGAAATTGCTGCCGAACGTAGCGGAAAATTCAAACTTCGATAGTGCTGTCAGGACTGGACATATCGGTAGTTGAGAAGGCGCTGGAGCGATCGCGAACCAAAAATGATAGCACCCTCATGCAATGGCTAATGGATGCGCTGCGGTGCAGAGTGGGAAAATCACAGGCGGGACAAGCAATTTCTGTCTATGGCATCGTTACCAACGGTGAGGGCCGGAAGTATTACTTCAACGGTACATTGCTCTGCGAAGATACCCTACGCTCCATCACTCCATTCCCCTCTTGCCCTTCTAACCGTCCACCCTGCCACTCTTCACGATCGCACCCTCGCTCCCCGATACCGAATCTGCCGCTTCAACGCAGCCCTTTGGGCAAAGCTCGGCATATCACCCTGATGCCCCATCAAGATTACTGAATCGCCTTTAGGCAGGTAGAGATTGCGACTTGGATGCACAATGACCTCGCCATTAGCACGACGTAACGCCACGATGATAAAGGTGCCTTTGCCCCGCAGTTCCATATCTGCAACGGTGCCGCCCACTAGGGCATTATCTGCTGGCAGTTCGGTGAGCTGAATATCCAACTCTGATAGCAGCTCATTCAGACTCGCGCGTCCGTCACTTTGCGAGAGGAAATCTACCGCCGAGGGATTGGTAATGAGATGAGCCATCCGAGCACCGCTAATGGTTGACGGCAGAACAACATGGTCGGCCCCCGCCAATCGTAATTTCTTTTCAGTAGACGGCAGTTCGCCCCGCGCCAGAATCGTCAAGTTGGAATTCATCTCTCGGGCAGTGAGGGTGATGAACACATTCGCCGCATCGTCGGGGAGCACAGTCGATAAGGTGCGAGCCTTATGAATTTGGACTGCCTGCAGGTTGGTTTCATCTGTCGCATTTCCGAGATACATCAAGTAGCCGTGCTCACGGGCAAGCTCGATGCGATCGGGGTTGTTATCCAAAATGACAAACGGCTGGTGAGCTTTTCGTAGCTGCGCAGCAACCATCTGCCCAATGCGCCCAAATCCACAGATGATGACGTGATTTTCCAAACGTTCGATGTCTTGATTCATACGCTTGACGTTGAGAATGCGACGGAGCTCACCTTCGGTTACCAACTGGACAATGCCAGAAATGATGTACGCCACCGATAAGGCTCCAGCAATGATGACCAGGATGGTGAATACTTTCAGGTTTGTTGATGTCAAAGGCTGAACTTCACCATAGCCAACACCAAATATAGTGATGATGACCATGTAGATGGCATCCAGCAATGTCCACCCAGCAATGACATAGCCAGTCACCGCCACAACAACAGTAAGGGCAAAAATAGCAGCCCCGGTAATGATGCGCTTGAATGAAGGTTGCATAGCAGCAGCTAAAGCTGCGCCTATCCTAGGCGAAGGTTCTAAGCCGAGGGCGCTACAGACGCTACCATTCCTGTGTTTATTTTGATAAGGGCACCCAGTTCGTCATGGAACGACTCATTTGAACGATCGTCTTAAGTCCTTCCTAATTGATAGCTTGAGCCACCTAGGCTGGGACACCGAGTAGCATCCGATTGCTCAGCGTGCGGCCAGATGGCTTCGCCGTCTTGGCCTAACGGACTTGGCGACGGCTATATGTAAGAACCTTGACTAAGACTGAGCTAGCGATTTAGAGCGTCTGTCCCCAAAGACAGAGTTAGTATGGCTAAAACTATAAGCTCCGTCGAAGGGCAAGTAGACTAGATGAATCTGACTGCAGGATTTTTGAGATTTAGCATCCTGACGGCAAAGACACTGTAGGTTATCTGGAAAGCCATGTTTAGACCTCGGCTCGGATCGCGCAAGCAACCCGCTCGTCCCAAAGCTTCGTCTGCTTCTAGCCCAACGTTTTCTCGGCCCTTGCTGCAGGTCTTGGAATACAACCAGTCGCCGGAGGATCTACGTCAGAAGCCTCGGCTACTCGCACTTCAGGGACAGACTGATGTCTATATTTCGAGAGCTGAGATTGATCTTAAGAAGGCAATTCAGTCGCTGGCATTCGTTACTCATGGGCGCATCAATTCATTGCCTACGCTGACAGCGTTGTCTTTACCGGGTAATACGACAGCTCTGTTTTGGAC
>JBCBJE010000309.1:0-6473 GCA_038523735.1 Cyanobacteria bacterium J06626_18
AACAATGGCGATGGCAGTGATTTCATCGACGGTGGCGCAGGCTTTGATGTTACCCAGGTGAACGGTGCCGACGGGGCTGGCGATGAGTTTGACCTGCGTGCCGTTGACGGTCAGGCCATCTTCAATCGTCTCAACTTGGGCCTCTTTACCCTGACGAACGAAGCGATTGAGCAGTTTGAGATTAACGGTCAAGGTGGCGACGATTCGTTCACCGTGGGCAATCTCACTGGGAGTGACGTGCAAAGTGTTGTCTTCGCAGGCGGCGACGGCAATGACTTTTTGAATGCTAGCGATACGTCTACGCCGGTAGTGGCTGATGGCGGTGCGGGTGACGACATCCTGATTGGCGGCGGCGGCGATGACATCCTGATTGGTGGCGACGGTGCTGACTTGCTGATTGGCGGTGCGGGTAATGACATCCTGATTGGTGGCGATGGGAGTGATTTATTCGGCTTTGATACAGGCGCAGCCTTTGACATCGCTGATATCGGGACGAATCAAATCACCAACTTTGGTGTCGATGACAGCATTGTGCTGGACACCACGGTCTTTGCTGCTCTGACCAGTGAAGTCGGTGGGGCGCTGTCGGCGGATGAGTTTGCGATCGCCAACAGTGCAGTCGAAGCAGCTCTGAGTGACGCCCTGATTATCTACGGCACGGACACTGGCAACCTTTACTACAACCCAAACGGGGCTGAAGAAGGGTTTGGCAATGGGGCTCAGTTCGCCACGATCGAAGGTGCGCCCACGCTCGACGCTAACGACTTTGTGATTCAGGCGTAGGCGATTGGAAGTCAGAAGTCAGAAGTCAGGAGGAAACATTCTGGCTCCTGGTTTCTGACTCCCTACCCAAATAGAATTTCCCAGCTTCAACAGCTATCCCGAAACCATTTTGTCAGTTAATCAAGCGTCATGTTTGGGTTTCCCTTCACGCCCAAAAACAAGATCGCCTCACCCCTATCCATCATGCCAAACAGGAGAATTCCATGACCGTTCAACCCAAATTCCACTGGCAGTTTACCGCTAACCAAGGGGCCAAAGCCGTCGATAGCGTCAGTGGTGCGACAGCCGAACTTTTCCATACCCAAGGGGGCCGTCACGGGCGCATTGGGCAGGCTATCCGCCTTGATGGGCGCAAGCATAAGCCTCGTGTTGTCTTCGGCAATGCGCCCGGTCGGGTCGGCACCAGCGATTTCACCGTGGCGTTCGGCATGAAAGTCCAGGGCACCTATAAGCAGAAAGTGCTCCATATCATCGGTAATCGCACAACGTCAGGCCACGGCAATTTCTTCTCGCTGCGGATGAGGAACAAGGGCGAATTGATCTTTGAAGTCGATGAAAATAGCAAGGGCAAAAACTACGCCGTTTTGAACAGCAAGCGCCCCCTCAAAGATGCGAAATGGCATCATATTGCCATCGTGCGGCAGGGGCGATCGCTCAAGCTCTATATCGATGGTGAGCTATCGGAGGAGAGCAGGTCGAAAACGGGCATTGCCAACATTACAACCAAGGCAGCGATGTCGCTGGGCACGCGGGGCCGCAAGACGCCAGTCGCTGAATACGAAGACATTCGCATCTACCACGCGGCCCTCAGCGCCGCTGATGTCCGCGACCTGGTCACGCCTGCAAATCGCCCCCTGCGGGCAGGGGAAATTGAGCTGGTGGCAACCGATAATGCCGCTGTTGTGCTCAAGCAAGATGTGGCCGACCTGGCACGCTTTTCACCCCGGTTTCAAAAGGTGCGACTCGGTGCTGATACGGGCGTGACGCTCTACAAAGGCACCCAATTTAGCGGCGTGGCGCAAAAGCTCGCTGCCGACATTCCCGATATGCGGCTCTCGCGACTCGGTGCCTTTCCCCGATCGATTCAGCTTCGGTCTACCGTTGGTGAACCGTTTACCGGCAAGCGCGTAATCAAAGCGCCGAACGGTGAGTATTTGAGTCAACAGGGAGCGGCCCTAGTGACGGCCCCGACGCGCTCGTTAAATGAGCTGTTTGACTTGCGTGAGCACCCCAATCGCGATCGCCCTGAGCTAATTCCCGCCAGCAATCAAGCCTTGCAGGTCGAGGGTGAGACCGTCACGCTCCTGATTGATGATGCAGAGAGTTCGGAAGGTGCCTTTGCGATCGTCAATCCAGCCGGTGACCAATGGCTAAAACTCAATCAAGACAATACCTTTAACTGGACGCAGGCGCATGAAGACCGGGCTGTTTTCTGCCGCGCGGCCAAAATGGCAGACCACGAAGAACAAGTGGGTGAGCTGACCCCAGGCGAGGTTGCCCTCTATGAAAACATCGCCTATTGGGGACGAACCTGGATTTTGTCTGACAGTGAACCGGAGATCGCAGGCAGCTACGCCCGTTTGAGCAGCTTTCATGGGTTAGATGACCAAATTTCGTCCATTCGAGTCGGGCCAGAGACGGGCGTGACCTTGTTTCGGCATGAAGACAACGCAGTCACTGACGGAAATCGTGAAGAAGAAATTGAAGATATCGTCGAAAATGTGCCCGACCTGGGCGAAAGTCAGGTCGGCAACGATGCGATTTCCTCGCTCCAAATCTTTCAAACCATTGCCGCTGAAGATGTCTTTGCTTCTTACACCACGAAGCTGAGCCAAGACTATCGCATGGTGGATAACAAGCTGGAAGAGTTTTCGGCCTATCGCACCACTCTGCGGTTTGAACCCGGCGCGGGTGCGGTGGAAGTGGCCGCCACCGATTTCACCATCATTGAAGTGGATGGCACAACCTACACGATCGACGAGGCGCGATCGGTCACGCTTAAGCCTAATGAACTCAATTTCATCATGATCACCTCTGAGGCGGATGGCCTCAACACGCCGGGACTCAAAATTCGCACCAGTGAAATGGCGGACAATGAGCAGGTGGTGATTTTTCCCAATCAAGAAGCGCATCAGCAAATTGCTGAGTTAGAGGACGGCGCTCTGTGGAATGCCAAGGACGCGCAAGGCAACTTGATTGTTGATCGCACGGCCCATAGCCAAGCCGAAGTCGCCAGCGTGCAAAACACCATCAAACGAGTCACCGCGACGGTGACCTACACTGATGAAGCTCCGGTAGCCAACGAAGGTAGGGACAGTCAAGTTCTGTCATCCAATCGCGTTGTGTCTGGTGCGGCGATCGACAATCCTTGGGAACTCAAGTTTAAGCCTGCTCCAGACGAGAGCGATCGCCAGCAAATCCCGGCGCAAACAGCCATCCTGAAAAAACGGGGGCTGGTATCCGCCTCAGTGGTCGCTAGCGGTCCTGAGAATGGCGGTGTCCAGGAAGCAGCGCTTAGCCAAGGTGAGTTTACGCGGCTGCTCAGCCAAGCTACCAGCAGTGAAGCGGCTCCCATTTCAGAAGCCCCCAGCAAAGAGACTCAAGGCCCAGGCGCGATCGGCTTTGGCAGTGTTCGACGAATCGGGGGACTCAAACGGCTCAGAATCGGTAGACGCATTCGCAATGCGATCAAAAAAGCCACCTCAGTTGTAGTTGGCGCGGTCAAAGGCGTCGTCCACTTTGTGGTCAAAACGGCTGAAGAAGTCATTGACTTTGTGGTTGACACGGTCGAAAAGGTCGGTGAGTTCATTGAAGCCGTAGTCGAAAAAGTCGTGAACGGCATCAAAAAGTTCATCGAGTTTCTGCAGTTTTTGTTCAACTGGGACGACATTTTAGACACTCAGAAGTATCTGGTGCAGTCAATCAACGACGGGTTTGATTACGTCGCTCAGCAAGTCGAAGCCGTCAAAGCCCCCGTCTCCAACTTTATAGACGAGCTGCAAGAGACGGTAGAAGACGCGATGAACCAACTCGTTACGACCTTGGGAGGTGACCCCTCAGAGGTTCGCGAGTCGGGCTCGGGGCTGCCAGAAGCAGCTGAGTGGTTTTTCTCGAAGCTGCTGGGGGGCTCTAAGCAGGATGATGCGGAACCCACACCCCAGTCCGTAACGCCGCCAAGCGGGGACTCGAAGCCAGAGCACTTCGTGTTCCACTTTGTGGAAGCCTTTGCCGACGGGGTCGGGGCGGTGCTGCGAGGCTTTGAAGGGCTGGGTGAGACGATTGCCACGCTGATTGCGAATCCGCTCAAACCGCAGTTGGCGGTGATTGTGCTGGTGGAAACGCTCAGAGATGTCGTTATTCAGCTACTGGAAGCCGTTGAGAACTTGGCACTGGGCTTTTTGGATGCGATCGCCGAGGCGATTGAACAGCTCAAAAATCTGCTCAACGCCGAAATCAAGATCCCCTTTATCTCTGACCTGTTCCGGCTGATTGGGGGCGGTAAGCTGACGCTGCTAAATCTGACGGGGTTGCTGCTGGCGATTCCCGTGACGATAGTCTCCAAGCTGATTTTCGGTGAAACCCCCTTCAAAAATGAGCCGCCGCTGGCTTTAGCCTTGCAAACGGACGCTCAGGCGATCGCTGCCCCCCAGGCAAGCCTCCAGACAACAAGCAAAGCATTGGGTGAGACTGCGATCGCCCAGGTGGTCGCTGAACCCAGGGCCAGCTTTCAGAGATCAAACCTCGCGCGCATAAAATCAATTCAACACTGGGGTGCCACAGGGCTCCTCGCCGATGCCATCAACGGCGCGATCACTGCCTACCTGGACGTCTTACCCGAGAGTAGTGATGATCCTTACGAAGAAACGGCTGGTTTTGGCTTCGAGATCGTCAGCTTGGTGCTGAGCGGCTATAGCTGGTTAGCCAGTTTCCCCTCCTCGCCGGGTTTCCCCGGGGGGCGGCCCTATAATGTTGCTGCCCACAAAGTCTCCAAAACCAAAAACGAGCAAGAGTACTGGGAGCGCGTGATGTGGGGCTGGCGAACGGCTGTGTATTGGCTCGATGTCGTCATCTTTGTCGGCAAAGAGATTGCTGCCGCCAAGGGGAACGATGTCACACGCCAGCGCTTAAAGCGGGCCGACAAAGCTACGATTGCGATCGACTTCGCCTTCTCAATTGTGGATGCAGGGCTAGCAATCCGGTATCTGACAACGATTCCGAAGGGAGAGAAACCCGGTTTAGAAATCGCCAATGAGGTAGTTTCCTGGCTGCCGAACCTCTTATCTCCTATGCGACTCGCAGGACCTAAAGGAGCCGCTGCCCTCAGCGTCGTGGATGGTGTTGCCGCGTTTGCCAACTATGCCATGGACCACAAACTGCTCACTGACGATTTGGCAGAGTTGTAGAAAGCTGTGTAAGGCGATTGGCAAACAGTAGGGAAACGCTAGAAGTGTATTAGATCGCTGCTTACCATACCGCCTGGAAAACCCACGGTTCTCCAGGCGGTACGGCTGACGGCAACGTTAGACGAACTGAGCAGAAGTCAATCGAAGTAATCAATGCTTTCATCATCAGCTGTCTCAAGTGCTGCCCAGTTAGTACGAGAGATACTTCCCAAGTTTTCTTCGCTCATAGCGATTCGCCCTTCGTGCTGCAACAATCCGAATTACATCAGAAGAATGCTGCGTTTCCTTACAACAATCTAATCCATGGTTGAAACCTAAGCATCATGGAATAAAAAGGCGACTGACTCCCCTGTAATTTTCAATAAACAGCATGATATCAGCAAGACGTACACCACACCGCTCCCGATAATCTCGCTCAACCATTCGATCCAGATTTCCAATCGTAATCACAGGCAATGAGGCAGAGTTGCCTTCTTCGCGAATAGTTTGTTCCAGCGAATCTTTGCCCTTGGCGTTACGATTAGCGGTTAACAGAAGCATTTGATTGGCCTGTGCAAACTGCCAGATGATTCGATCATTACTGTCAGTCGCCAATCCAACTTCTTGCAACGTTACAAAACGAATTGAGAGCAAATCAAGCCAACCGTCAGCGACCAGTGTCCCTCGCAGCAGAACAATGTAGCCTGTCAAGTTGTAATCAACCAGAACAATCACGCAGTTAATCCAAGCTTTGCTTTCCAGGCTTGCAGCTTGGCATAGATTTCTTCCTGCTCTGGCTTAGGAGGTAATTGAGCAATTTGAGCCAACCGCTCCCGATTTTTATCTTCCCAGTATTTCCGTATCGCTTGGGTTTCTTGTAGAACAGCTTGATACTCTGCTTCTACTTCAGGGCGATTAGCGTCAATGTAGGAGAGTGCCGTATTAAGTTCGGCTTCGGTTAGCGGCAACCAATGCAGAATCAGCTTGGGTGGCCAGCCAGCTGTGAGATGATCCATCACATCGTAGAGGGTGATGCGAGTGCCTTTTATGGTCAATCCTCTGTCCGTACGGACAATGACTGTTTGGTTATTGGATGCTGAAGTCAAGATTAAGCTCCCAGAGCTCCTTAGATCGTATCTCATGGAGAACATTAAGGCTTGCACTAGTAAACTTATAACTACTTTCGGAATACGCCACAGTCTCTGCTGGGAACTGCTTTGCTAGATGAGCAAGAGCTTGTCGTCCAATTTACCGAGGGTGGATTGGTGACAATTGAACGAACGTAGGTGTATTGCAGAGACTGTGGCG
>JBCBJE010000310.1:0-6464 GCA_038523735.1 Cyanobacteria bacterium J06626_18
CCCAGCAGGTTGATAGTTATGAACTGGGCATCCGCTTTGACTTTGACCGCCTGCAAGCTAGCCTAGCGGGCTTTTACAACGAATCTGATTTGGGCAGTGCCTTGCAAGTGGGGGCCGATGGCTTCACTGATCTAGTGCGGGCGCCGCAGCGCAACTATGGGGTAGAGGCCACCCTCGACTGGCAGCCCAGCGATACCTGGCGACTTGGCGGCTACTTTAGCTGGAATGAAGGCGAAAACGATGCCGATGATGATGGTGAGTTTGTTGCCTTGAGTTCGGTGGAGTTGCAGCCCTATAAGCTGGGCTTGTACGTTGAAAATGACACCACTCCCGGCTGGACCAATCGGTTGCAACTGCTAGCGGTGGGCGATCGCGATCGGGCCTTTGACGATGGCGTTGATGGGTTTGAAATTGATGGCTATGTCACCTTAGATCTCATCAGCAGTATTCAGCTGGGGCAAGGGCAACTTACAGTCGGGATTGAGAACTTGCTGAACAACCAATACCTGCCTCTGAGTTCTCAGGAACGCATTGGTGGCACTGAAGAACGCCGCTATGCAGCGCCTGGAACCACGCTCAGTCTACGCTACTCAATCACGTTCTAAAGACCCCATGTCAAAATCTGTCCATAACATGATTTTGGTAGGCACTCTGGTGAGCCTGCTAGTAGCCTGTCAGCAAACGCCAACGCCTGTAGCGAGTGAGCCAACAGTGCCTACCCGTGTTGTAGAGCATGCCATGGGCACTTCGGCAGTTCCCATTTCACCTGAACGCGTAGTGGTGTTAGATACGGCTCCTTTGGATACTGCGCTGGCGCTAGGCATCCAGCCAGTAGGCACCGTTATCTACAGCGAGTTTCCAGACTATCTAAAGGGTAAAGTGAGTGAAATTACCGTTGTAGGAGAGGGTAACCAGCCTAATTTAGAAACCATTCTGAAGCTCGAACCCGATTTGATTCTGGGCTCTAAGACCGGCAGCGCTCCTGGCCTGTATCAGCAGCTATCGCAAATTGCACCCACTGTGTTCACAGAAGGTAGCGGTCGCGAAAACGATTGGCAAGAGAACTTTCAGCTATATGCTGAGGCGCTCGGCCAATCGGAACAGGCAAGACAACTGCTGCAAAGCTATCAACAACGGGCTCGGCAACTGCAGGAAACACTCGGTCAACCCCAGGCGATAGAAGTCTCGGTGTTGATTGCCCACAGCGATCGCATCAGGAGCTATACAACGGGTAGTTTTTCAGGATCGGTGTTACAAGACATCGGGTTTTCGCGGACTGCGGCTCAAGACGTTACCCAGGACTACACCCTTGAGATTTCGGCTGAAGCCTTGGATAAGCTGGATGGCAACTATATTTTCCTCATTTACTCTACTTTCCGTCCGGGGGGATTTACCGCAAACGACTTCATAGCTGACCCCATTTGGTCGCAGCTCACTGCGGTGCAGCAAGACCGAGTCTGCCAGGTAACTGGTGAAGTTTGGGCGGCGGGGCGCAGTCTTTTGGCAGCTAATCAGATCCTGACAGACGTCAAAAAATGCTTAGGAAATTTCTCCGAATGAATTTACTGTCGTAGGTGGGTGTTGAGGCTCGAGACCCAGCATTCCAATCGGTAATTTCTTTCTCAGCGATCGCCCTAAACTCAAAGCAGTAATGGAATAAAAAGGTGCAAAGCCTCACGGTCTAACAGTATGAACCTTGCCGTTTCATTCGATGACAATATTGAGACTTATTCCTATTAGTGTAATACTCTCAATAGCGTTTAGATGCAAAATGTGCATGGTTAAGGTCTTAACAGGTGCTGAAGTTGACGAAATTATGGCAGAATGCCGGGCTAATGGCGAAGTTTCGGAGTACGTCGAAGGATCCGAATACTTCTGGCAGATGCCTTCCTCGCTGGGCCGGGGCTACGGGCGTCGAATTCAATTGCGGCCCGGCCTATGGCTCAATATTGGTGATTATAAAAAGCACCGAACTCACACCTACAAGGGACCGCATCAACAGACGATGCCGTTAACGTTGGCCTTTTACCTATCCGGGGGGATGCGGGTCGATAACTCAGGGCTACAAACGGTTCAAGAAGAAGCCGCCGGTAAAAGCTATCTTTATTGCTTACCTAATACCTTTGAGGCTGAAGAATATCCGGCTACCCAGCAGACTTGTGCGGTGAGAATTCGTGTTTCACCCGAACTGTTGCCAATGTTTAGCGATCGCATCCACGAGTTCCCCACTGATTTTAGAAATGCGATTGAGCATCCTGAAGCAGCGCGGCTATACTATTCAACTCCGATCACGCCAGCTCAGCAGCACGTGCTTCAGCAAATTTTGCAGTGGCCCTATCAAGGCATCATTCGCCAGTTTTACCTAGAGGGCAAGGTCTTAGAACTACTGGCACTGCATTTCAATCAAATGCTGGCCCCGATTGAAAAGAAACCTTTGGTCGCCCGCGACATTGACCGCATCTACCAGGCCCGCGACATTCTGATTCGAAACATGACCAGTCCGCCCTCGTTACCAGAGCTGGCTAGACAGGTCCATTTGAATGAGCGCAAACTGAAACAGGGATTTCATCAAGTCTTTGCTAGAACTGTTTTCGGGTATCTTCGAGATCATCGTCTGGAACAAGCCCAGAGATTATTGCAAACAAGGCAACTTAACATTCAAGAGACCGCTTGCTGTGTAGGTTACGCTAGCCGTAGTTCATTTGTAGTTGCTTTCAAGAAAAAGTTTCAGGTGACGCCCAGCCAGTATCTTAAGGGTGAAAATTAGTCAGAATTAATGTCTTTACCAGTCTCTTTGTGGGCATCCTCACCCTCATTTTTCATTTAAAAGTCCGGCTAGAAAACACAAAAGTCCGGCTGGAGAACGTCTGCCTCCTTTCAGGAACTGCTGAGGATTTTATACTGAGACCAATTCCTATTAGGAGGTCTGGAGAGCAGCTCGCTGCATGGGCTCTGGGTTAACTGCTCTTTCTGCCTCCTCAAGATAGAGGTGTGAGGATTCATGAAAACTTCGATTAAACCGCTGGGCTGCAGCATGCTGGTCAGCGTCATGTCTACTGTGGTCGCTGATCCGGCTTGGGCTCAAGATCTGACAGCTGTTTCGGTTGCAGCCAGTCAAGATTCAGCTGTACAGGGTTTAGACGTAGTGGGCGCAACCACCATTGACCAGCAAATCGCCCCTTATCAAAACCTAGCTGAAATTCATCAAGGAGTGCCTCACGAAGACGCTGCCGCCATCTTGACTGATCCGCAACAAGACAGCTGGCTAGCTCAGGATAATCTAGCTCAGGACAATAATGGGCAGGCCGTAATTACTGATGTGCAGATTAGTTCAACGCCAGAGGGTTTAACGGTTACGCTTGTCTCTGAGCAATCGCTATCGGCTGGAGCTTCGCGGACAGAGGGCAATGCTCTGATTACTGAAATTTCCAACGCTCGATTGGAGCTAACGGACGATGCGATCGCCGAACAATTTAATCCTGCCGAGGGCATCGCCTTAATTCAGATCACCGATTTGCCGGATGAGGGCGTCCAGGTTGTGATCACAGGAACGGATGCTCCTCCTAATGTTCAAGTCAGTGCAGAAGCCGGTAACTTGGTGCTGGCCGTAATGCCAGGGGAAGTCATTGCCGTCACCGATGACATTGCTATCGATGATTCCGAAGACGCGATCCAAGTGGTGGTAACAGCAACGCGGACGGAAGAGAATGTTTTGGACGTTCCCCGATCAGTCACGGTGATTGAACGAGAGCAAATCGAGCAGCAGCTCTCTCTGAACAACAACTTGGTTGATATTTTAGGCAAGTTAGTGCCTGGATTAGCCCCCGTCCTTTACAAATGCAACGTCTGAATTGGAGCTGCGGGGTCGCCCCATCGTGGTACTCATTGATGGGGTACCCCAAACCCCCAACAGCAATGGCAATGCGGCTGATTTACGGGTCATCGATCCGGCTTTGGTGGAACGTGTTGAGATACTCCGTGGGCCCAGTGCTATTTATGGCGACGGCGGCACTGGCGGCATTGTCAATATTATTACCCGCACCCCAGCCGAGGATGAGGTGACGTATACCTTTAGTGCAGGCACGGATACTAGCCTGACCTCGTTTGGCGGCGATAGCTTTGGCTACAATGCCCAAATTGGCGCTTCAGGGACGAGTGGCCCCATAGAAGCTCTATTGTTATTTTCTTTTGATGGGGTGAACAGTCAGTATGATGTTGAAGGCGATCGCATCGTTCCGACCAATGTCAGCGATACCAGTCGTCTGGGTCTCTTAGCCAAACTGGGTTACAACATTGATGAGCAACAACGATTGGGATTTACCTACAGCTTTTATCGCGATCGGCTGGATACGGAATTCATCCCCGACGAAGGCATTACCGAAATTTCGGGTTTGCAAAAGGCGCGCGCGCTCCGCATTGGTTCAGTTGACTATGAAGAGGAGCCCCAACATACAAACGAAATCTTTAACCTGACCTATCGTCACGGCGATATATTCGGCTCTGAGCTAGACGCTCAATTCTATTACCGCGATCGCGAGCTGGTTCAAAGATTTACCGATTTTCGGCTTAATCCACTGAGTGAGCTGCCCCTACTCGATCCTTTCCCTGACGTTTGGCAAACAGGCTTAAACGCCACGGAATGGGGCGGTCGTGTGCAGGTCGATACGCCCTTAGGCAACACCTCTAACTTATTGTGGGGAATCGACTATACGAATGAACGCAACAATCGACCGCTACGCGTATCCGATAACGCGGCTTTCGACGCTAACCAAGAATTAAACATTGTCGATACCAGTCTGACTCAAGGGGGACCCTATACTTTGGAAAGCGTGGGCCTATTTACCCAAGGCCGTTGGGACATTACTGAACAATGGCAGATCAGCGGGGGCGTGCGTTATGAAAACTTTGATGTATCGGTAGAAGACTATCGCCTGGCATTCGTCACCACGACCAATCTCCCCCGTGAACGGCAGGGAGGTGAAAATAGTTTTGATGATGTGGCCTTTAACGTCGGCGTTATCTATCGTCCAATTCCAGAAATTGGCTTATTTGCTAACTTCTCTCAAGGGTTTTCGATTCCTGACGTGGGAAGTCTTAGGATCCGTAGCCTCAACGTTTGATATCAACAGCGATCTGTTGCTGGAGCCCCAAAAAGTCGATAACTATGAGATTGGTATTCGAGCTGAATTTGGTCGAGTACAGGCCACAGTGACAGGTTTCTACAATGAGTCTGATTTAGGCAACAGTATCGCTATCGACGAAAACGGTATTGGTACGCTTATCCGGGCTCCTCAACGTAACTATGGAGTCGAAGCCACGCTCGATTGGCAGCCCAGTGATACCTGGCGACTAGGAGGGCTCTTTAGCTGGAATGAAGGCGAAAACGATGTAGACGATGATGGCAATTTCGAGCCTCTTAACAACCTCAACATACAACCCTTCAAACTAGGATTCTATGTGGAGAATGACACCACCCCCGACTGGACAAATCGGTTAGAACTGCTGGCGGTTGGCAACCGCAATCGAGCCTTTGATGAAGGGATCGATGATTTTGCGATCGACGGTTATGTCACAGTCGATTTTCTTAGCACTCTTCAACTAGGAGGGGGGCAACTCACTTTAGGCGTCAGCAATCTGTTCAACAATCAATACTTACCCGCGGCGACCCAAGTACTCACAAGCCCTGGGGTAGAAGCGCGACGTGCCGCTGCGCCAGGAGCTACGGTTAGTCTGCGCTACTCGATCAATTTTTAAGCACTTTCACGAACCAGTTTGTTTGAGGTATGTTTCTCGATCAGGTTTCTGAACTGAACCAACGAAAGACTAAAGGGGGCAATATTTACCCGCCTTGGATTAGCAGGGTGTTGTGCGATCGCTCCCTTCACCGAGGCATCCTTAAGTGTCTGACAATAGGATTACTGACAGCCTGTCAGCAGCCTCCCTCTGCCACTGAGCCGCAGACTGACCCGACTCAACCAACTCACGCAATAGAACATGCGATGGGAACTTCACAGGTGCCCTTTTCACCTGAGCGGGTGGTCGTCATTGATACAACACCTTTAGATGCAGCGTTAGCTCTGGGCATTCAACCTGTAGGTACCATTCGCTACGGGGCACCCCCTGGCTATTTGGACGACGTTGTTAACGAAATCGAGGTAGTGGGTGAATACAATCAACCCAATCTGGAAACCATCCTGCGGCTCGACCCAGATTTAATTTTGGGATCTAAGAGCATTTCAGCACGGCTGTATCCAGGACTTTCGCAAATTGCACCGACGGTTTTTAACGAGGGTGCTGGTTATGACTGGGACTGGAAGAACAATTTTCGATTGTTTGCCGAAGCTTTGGGCCAACCTGAACAGGCAGAACAGCTATTAGCTGACTATCAAAAGCAGGTAGAAGCGCTCAAAACCTCACTGGATGCACCGCCTCAATCGATTACCGTTTCAGTGTTAGTCTTTACA
>JBCBJE010000311.1:0-6433 GCA_038523735.1 Cyanobacteria bacterium J06626_18
AGATCGGCTGGATAAGACACGGAGATATAGATCTCATCCAACAATTTCTCCCCTTCGCCCTTAGCATCTAGAGAAGCCTCGTGGCAGAATCATTAGGTAATTGATGCCCGAAGCGAGACCCTAGCCATGACGGCCACGATTCCTCCCCTCTCCAGCCAGTATGACCCTTCGATGACCGAAGAAAAGTGGCAGCAAGTCTGGGAAGCGCGCCATGTCTTCAAAGCCGACCCGGACCATGAGGGAGAATCTTTTTGCGTGGTGATTCCGCCGCCTAACGTAACGGGCAGCTTGCACATGGGGCATGCGTTCGAGAATGCGCTGATTGACACCCTCGTGCGGTATCAGCGGATGCAGGGACGCAATACTCTGTGGCTACCTGGGACGGATCACGCCAGTATTGCCGTCCAGACCATTTTGGAAAAGCGCGTTAAGGCTGAGGGTAAGACCTTAGAGGAATTGGGACGTGACCAGTTCTTAGAACGGGCTTGGCAGTGGAAAGAAGAATCCGGCGGCACCATTGTGGGCCAGTTACGAAAGCTCGGTGTCTCTGTGGACTGGACGCGCGAACGTTTCACGATGGATGAAGGGCTTTCACAAGCGGTTCTCGCGGCTTTTAACCGTTTGTATGAAGAAGGGCTGATTTATCGCGGCAACTATATGGTGAACTGGTGTCCCGCCAGCCAGTCGGCGGTATCTGATTTGGAGGTAGAACCCACTGAGGTGAACGGTCACCTGTGGCACTTCCGCTATCCTCTCACTGATGGTTCTGGCTACTTAGAAGTTGCGACGACCCGCCCTGAGACCATGCTGGGTGATACCGCTGTAGCTGTAAATCCTGAAGACGATCGCTATCAGCATCTCATCGGCAAAACCCTAACCCTGCCCATCCTGAATCGCGAGATCCCCGTCATCGCCGATGAGTATGTGGATAAGGAATTTGGGACGGGCTGCGTGAAGGTGACGCCAGCCCACGATCCCAACGACTTTGCCATGGGGCAGCGCCACAACCTGCCCATGATTACCGTCATGAATAAGGACGGCACCATGAATAACGAAGCAGGTCCCTTTGCCGGGATGGATCGCTTTAAAGCTCGTAAAGCAGTCGTCCAGCGCTTAGAGACTGATGAGTTCTTGGTGAAGATTGAGGACTACCAGCACACAGTACCCTACAGCGATCGCGGCAAAGTCCCGGTTGAACCGCTGCTTTCTACCCAATGGTTCGTCAAAATTAAGCCCTTGGCCGACCAAGCCCTGGATGCTCTAGACAACCATCAATCACCTCGCTTTGTACCCCAGCGCTGGACCAAGGTCTATCGCGACTGGCTGGTGAACCTGCGCGATTGGTGTATTTCACGGCAGCTCTGGTGGGGGCATCAGATTCCAGCCTGGTATGCCGTTAGCGAAACCGGGGGGCAAATCACCGATAACACGCCCTTTGTTGTTGCGCTGAATGAGGCAGCAGCGCGGGAGAAAGCGATCGCTCAATTTGGCGAAGGGGTACAGCTTCAGCAAGACCCTGACGTGCTCGATACCTGGTTTTCTTCCGGACTGTGGCCCTTTTCGACGATGGGCTGGCCTGACGAGACGACGCGCGATTTCCAAGCCTACTATCCCACTACTACTCTGGTTACGGGCTTCGACATCATCTTTTTCTGGGTGGCCCGGATGACCATGATGGCGGGTCACTTCACCAACACCATGCCCTTCGAGACCGTCTACATCCATGGCCTAGTTCGGGACGAAAATAATCAGAAGATGTCCAAGTCCAAGGGCAACGGCATCGACCCGCTAATCCTAATTAATAAATACGGCACTGATGCCCTGCGCTACACCCTGATTAGGGAAGTGGCTGGCGCGGGACAAGACATTCGCTTGGAATATGACCGCAAGAAGGACGAATCCTCCTCTGTCGAAGCTTCGCGGAACTTTACCAATAAGCTCTGGAACGCAGCCCGCTTTGTGATGCTGAACCTGGATGGGCAAACTCCATCAGAATTAGGCAAGCCCGAAGCACACGCCCTGGAGCTAGCGGATCGCTGGATTTTATCTCGCTATAACGGCGTTGTGCAGCGCGTTCGTGAGTACATGGACAAATATGGCTTTGGGGAGGCTGCCAAAGAGCTATACGATTTCATCTGGGGCGACTTTTGCGACTGGTACATTGAACTAGCCAAGGCTCGCTTTCAGGAAAGTGGCCTGACCAAACAGGTCGTGCAGCAGACGCTGGCCTATGTCTTGGACGGCATTCTCCGCCTGCTGCATCCCTTCATGCCTCATATTACTGAGGAAATCTGGCATACCCTCAACCAAGTAGACGAAAATCAGTCCCTGGCGCTGCAGGCTTATCCGACCGTCGAAGCGGATTTCATTGACGCAAACCTAGAGAAGGAATTTGACCTGCTGATTGGCACCCTCCGCACCATTCGGAACCTGCGGGCAGAAGCAGGCATCAAACCCAGTGCTCAAATCGAAACCATCTTACAGTCTGAGAATCCGGAAGAGCGGCGTATCCTGGAAGCGACGCGTGCTTACATTCAGGACATTGGCAAAGTCAAAACCCTGACAATTAGAGCTGAGGAAGTTTTACCTGCCCCGCCTTCTCCAACCGAAACGCCTGTGTCCGCTGAGACGCTTCTCACCCCTGAAGCCACGACTGCGACGGAGGACGTCACACTTGACACGGTGACAACGGAGGTCGCTGACTTTTGGGACACGATGCGGCCTCTGTTAGAAGAGCCGTTAACCTATCTGCAACGCTTTTTCAGCGATATGAGGCGACCTTTGACCACAGTAGGCATTTTGCTACTGGTCTTCATCGCCTACAAAGTACTGTCGGCCCTCACGGGTACTTTAGAGAGTATTCCATTGATTGCTCCCCTCTTCCGATTAGTCGGTATTGGTTACAGCGTCTGGTTCGTGAGCCAAAATTTGCTGTATGTCGAGAAGCGTCGCCAAACCTGGCAGCAAATTAAGCAGTGGCGTCGGGAAACTTTAGGCGATGCTCAACCCTGGCTGCGAAATTCAGCAGCAGTGCCCTCTACCCGCGTCTATTCGCCTACAGCCGATCCTTCTCCAGAAGCCCCCTCGGAGCCCGCCAAGCTATTTGCAGGTGTCATTGGTACAGTACAGGTGCTGATTCCACTGACCGGTTTGGTCGATATTGATACGCTCAAGACTAAATTACAGAAGGATTTGGCGAAAGTAGAAGGTGAGATCAAATCCCTGTCAGGGCGCTTGAATAATCCAGGATTTGTGGCGAAAGCTCCGGAAGAGGTTGTTGAGGGTGCGCGGGCGGCTTTAGCAGAAGCGCAAACCCAGGCAGAAATTCTGAAATCTCGTTTGGCAATGCTGTGAAATTCAGTATCGTTATTACTACTTACAACCGAGTCGATTTCCTCAAGCGGGCGATCGCCTCAGCGCTGAATCAGACGATCGCTTGTGAAATCATCGTCGTGGACAACGCCTCGACGGATGGCACCCAGGACTACGTCAAAGGTTTGGGCGATCGCGTCAGGTATCATCGCAACCCCACTAACGCACATCACGCAGGGGCTGTGAATGAGGGTGTTCGCATTGCCACTGGTGACTGGATCAAGTTTGTGGATGATGATGATTATCTGGCTGACAACTGTCTAGAGACCCTAGCAGCCGCGATCGCACGCCACCCGCAAGCAGTCATCTGCTCCTGCCAAGCGATTCAAGTCGATACGCAAGAGCAAGAGTCAAGCCGCACTCCCGAAACTGGACCCGGAAGCGCCTTTTTTATTCCTCAGACCGCCATTCACTACGGCATGCTGCTAGAGCAAGTTCCTTTTGGTACGCCTATTCAGGTAGCTGTCCAACGTGAAGCGTTTATGGCCGCTGGGGGCTGGGATCGTACCATGACCAGCTGCGTTGAGATTGATGCCTGGATTCGTATCAGCGAATATGGCGACGCGATCTTTGTCAATCAGCCTTTGGCTTATCGCACTATTTGGCCCGGCGGCTACGACCACCGTATTAATCTCACCAATCGCCGCGATGTAAATTTCACAATCAAAGAGCGCATCTACAAACGCATCAGTTCTCAGTATCGCGATCGCGTCCCGGCCCTCCCAGTCATGCGTAACTACCTCAATCTTCATTGGGGCTT
This sequence comes from Cyanobacteria bacterium J06626_18, assembly GCA_038523735.1. Classification (GTDB taxonomy): domain Bacteria; phylum Cyanobacteriota; class Cyanobacteriia; order Phormidesmidales; family Phormidesmidaceae; genus SIO1E4. The sequence goes on from JBCBJE010000311.1 coordinate 4,133, forward strand.
AGTGGCGCTGAAACAGAAGAAATTGGGAACCGCTGTGACGCTCTGCTTTCCTGCGACCTTTTCACCCCAGGCTTGGCAACTGCTTCGACAAGCACGGGCTATGCGTAAACGGGGGTTTGAACCGTCGCCTATTCCTAAGACGGCGATCAATATGCCGTAGGGACGAGAGACCTCTCGTCCCTACGGCAACAGGTTGGGCGATTACGGCAACACGAAGATGGCAACCACCGCGATCGCAATCATGCCAATTACGGAGATACTGATCGCTACAGCGTTCCATGCTTTAAGGGTGCTGCCCATGCGCTTGACCGAATTGCTAAGTCCCCGGACGCGGACATCCAGCTTTTCCAATCGCTCCCGCTGCACTGAAGACGCAATACCAGCTTCACCCAAACGATTCACTGCGTGGCTCATATCGCTCTGCAGACGGGCCTCAAATTCTTCCATGTACAGCTGCATGGACTGTTGCTGCTTTGTCCATTCTTCCGCACAGCGAGACATCGTCTGGTCCATTGTTTGCCTGAGCTGTGTACACTCATTGACCAGATTTTTCAGCCGCCCTTCCAACGCATCGGTACGCTCAGCGAGTGCCCCTTGCATCTTGTCCAGGCGCTCCAGCGCTGTTTCTGTTTTGCGACTAGTGGTTTTGACTGCCGACTGGAGTTGGTCAATGGCGCCGAGCTGCGTCTGCACCCCATTCAGGTCTTCGACTGCCCTGAAATGCTGCTTAATCAGATTTTGTAAATCTTCGAGTTCCTGTTCAACGTATGCAAGCTCATCTAATTGTTCGACTGGACTAACCATGGATACCTCACGACATTAAAGGATACTAAATCTAGCTGAGATTTCTCTATCTGAAAGGGCTTTCTCAAGGGGCCCAGAGGGCTTGAAAAGGACTCTCTAGAGGGCACTGAGCACAGCTGACGTGCCATTTACGCTGACGGTTTCCGAAGCTGCTTCCGAACGTTCGGCGGCAGTGCCCGACTTTTTCGACAGGATCATCTTCAGGAACCGAATCCGATACAAGATCAGCAGCGATCGATACTGCGAGGAGCCTCGCCCAAACTGAGCCGCTGCCTCCTGAATCAGGAAGGGAAGTTGCTTGAGCGTATTCCAAGGGCTACCCGTCTGAGTCAACCAGCTAAATGCAGACAAAGGCTCGATATGGAATCCCTCGCGATAAAACAACATCAATGCATCGGGAGAAGCTTTCTGGCGAATGCCAGCTTGGAAGCCAGCCTGTAAAGATTCCAATGCCTTCTGAGGTTCTTTCCAGACTTGGCGTGCCATCACACCGTAGACATAACGCGCTGCTAAATTGTCGGGTTCCTCAGCAATGCGTTGTTCCAACACCGCCTTCAAAGCATTAGCGGTCTCAGTATGGCTGCGTGACTGATCAATCAATGCATGCAGTTCATCAGGATTGAATCGATCTAACGCCAGCATCGAAGCGGATCCTGGCAGCATTGACTGAGAGAAACTACCAACCGCTGCTGGCTGCTTTTGCGGAAATTCTATGACTTCCCCGGAAGCAGCTGTGGCGGCAGAACTTGTATCGGCAGTCTCCTCAGCCATGAGCTCTTCCGGTTTAGCGATACCCGCCACCATTTTCTCAAGAATGCCAGGACTGAACTGCCCATAACCCTTGTAGACGTTACGGATAGTGTCGGTGAGTTCACCACTCAACGTATCCTTGAGCAGATAAGCCTTGGCACCTGCTTTGAGCCCATTCATTAAATATGCATCGTTATCGTAAGCGCTGAGCAAAATCACCTTGGTTTCTGGAAAGCGCTGAGTGATCAATCGAGTTGCGCTCAAGCCATCCAGATTAGGCATTTCGATGTCGAGGAGAACAACATCGGGGCGGCAGAGTGCAACCTGTTTAATGGCTTCATGACCATCAGATGCTGTGCCTACGATCTTTAGATCGGCATTTTGTGTCAGCAAATTTTCCAGTGCTTGGCGCAGCAATGCCTGATCGTCAACTAATAAAACATTGATGGTTTCGGACATGTCAAAGATAGCCAGAGGTAGAAGACAGTACCGTCATGTAGACTCGTCGCTAGAACGACAGAATCGAACCGGCAAAATTTTCATTAATTCATTCTGCAGGATCAGTCAAAACCAATCAGGAATAAATTGAAGCTGCCAGCATCAGCTTCACCATTGCTTTACACTTTTTAACGGAATATACTGATTCTTGAGCAGTGTAGGCGTAATTATTCATATGATTTACGCAAGTCTACGGACTCTTAATGCTTACAGATGTACCAGTAAGCTTTTAATTTTCAAAATTAAAAG
>JBCBJE010000312.1:0-6432 GCA_038523735.1 Cyanobacteria bacterium J06626_18
CAGCGCTAGCTCTTCGTGCGCTGTGGCTACGTATTCCCCATTTTCAATAGTCATGGTGAAGGCGTTGACGGCGCCGTTTTGCTCAGCCACGTACAGCCGGCCATCGGGACCGAATTGCAAAGACGTTGGATTTAAGAGAACTTTGGATCCTCCTTCAATGCCGTTGAAGGAGCCAATCTGAGTAAAGCTGATAGTAGCCATGGTTAGATGAGAGCCCTAGTCCGTGAGAGGCAATAGAAAAGTTCGCACGAGAAAGTGGCTTATCAGTAAATATTGATTATTAAGCCGTCTAAATGGCTTTTGTGCTGACCCTTGCACAGCCCCTCACAGCTCAAGGCACAGCCCAGTTCGGCTAAGCGATACCGGTATGCCAATCGATGGAAGTCTAGTAGACGACGCCTCGTCTTACGGATAAACCACCCTGATTTGGCGTAAACGAAGAGAGGATCGCCTGCTTTGAAGACTTAATCTCTTCTGTCCACCGCAAATACACACATATATGCAGCATATGGAGACTCCGGGTTTTCACGGAAGGACGCTCAGGATTTTTTCATAATCTTTACGGGTGCTTTATCAAGTTAGGTCGCTGTTTAAACCTCATATAAAGAAGCCCGTCAGAAGAATTACTGAGTTTAATCCATCGAATTAATTACACAACTCTTGTATGGATTATGGTTTTAGCAATACATACATTTGAAGCAAATCGTGGCGGGCGGCTTTTGAGGAATTTCCTGACCGATGTCGGCTCTTCTGCCCATCTAACTGTCTATGCTGCAGCACAAGGTTGCCGGCAAAGCCCGAACTGCTCGCTGAAAGAGGGAGGGATCGTTCATCCCTTGGGCCAAAATTAGCGAACCCTGGATTGTAATCAAAGCTGCTTCGCCCCGTTGCTGGGCCAGGGCTGCGTCCATACCAGACTCGGCGAGGAGAGCCGCGATCGCCCCAATCCAAGCTGCCAGCAATTCTTGCACCTTGGCATGAAAAATGTCTCGCGCCGATCCCAACAGCAGAATGGCCAATACACAGGGCTGGTTACCGTTGTCATAGATCTTTTGCAGATGCTCCACCATGCGTTGCAGGCGCTCTGGAGCCTCGCCCGGCTGCTTTAGATTTTGCAGAACGTGCTGGTCGAGTCGCGCTTCCATGTAAGCCAGTACCGCTTGCACCATTTCATCCTTGCCACCTGGAAAGTAGTGATACAAACTCGCTTTCCCAAGTCCCGTTACTTCCGACATCTTGGCGAGGGTAGCACCATCGTAGCCATACTGCCGAAACAGCTGAAACAAGGATGGGACATAGTCTTCTTTGGGCATTTATGAACACGGTAAGTTCGCCTGTTGACACTATACCAAACGTTTGGTACAGTTTTCGTGTACCGAACGTTTGGTATAGTCCCTCTCAATCACGCGTAGCCATGATCAAGCTTTACGGTCACGACTTTTCGGGCAACAGCTACAAGGCCAAACTGCTGCTCTCGCTGCTAGGGCAGGATTATGAATGGGTAGTGGTGGATTTAATGAAAGGTGCCCACAAGCAACCAGAATTTCTGGCGCTTAATCCCTTTGGGCAGGTACCGGTGTTAGTAGATGGCGAGACGGTACTGGCAGATGCTCAAGCCATTTTGGTGTATTTGGCGCGTCAGTATGGCGGTGAGTCGTGGTTACCAACCGATGCTCTGCCGTTGGCACAGGTAGTACGGTGGCTATCGGTCACGGCGGGCGAAATTCGTCAGGGTCCCGAGTCCGCACGGCTTTATCATCTGTTCAAACTCACCACGATTAATTTGGAGCGGACCGAGCAGAAAACGACATTTATTTTGGAACAGCTCAACCAACACCTCAGCGATCGCGAATGGCTAGAATTGGGGCATCCCACCATTGCCGACATTGCCGTGTTTCCTTATGTAGCCTTGGCGCCCGACGGCAAAGTTGATCTCACGCCTTATCCCTCTGTCCTGGCTTGGATTGATCGCATCAGACATCTGCCAGAGTTCATTGGTATGAGAAGTATTGCAGCCCCTACTGCCCCATAGGAGATTTTATGCCCCGCAAATTTGGCGCGATCGCCTTCACCCCCGAGGTGCAAGCAGCTCAATCTGTCCGAGGATCGCGACAAACTTATGAGCGCTACATCGCCAACGGTCCTGCGAACGACACGGTCACCCCGGAGCTATCAGCATTTATCGCTCAGTTAGATGGGTTCTATCTCGGGACGGTTAGTTCCAATGGCTATCCGTATATCCAGTTTCGCGGTGGGCCACCTGGGTTTCTGAAGGTGCTGGATGACAAGACGCTGGGCTTCGCCGACTTCGCCGGCAACGTGCAGTACATCACCGTGGGGAATCTGACCAGTAATGACAAAGCATTTCTGTTTTTCATGGACTACCGCCACCGCCGCCGGGTGAAGGTATGGGGGCGAGCTGAATGGGTGGAAGACGATGCCGCCCTGATTGAACAGCTTCGCCTTCCAAGCTATCCGGCTAAGGTGGAGCGGGCCGTGCTGTTCCATCTGGAAGCCTACAGTGAAAACTGCCCACAGCATATTCCTGTGCGCTATTCCGAGGCCGAGGTTGCGGCCATGATCGCGCCACTGCAGGCCCGGATTGTTGAACTAGAAAAGCAGTTGGGCGATCGCTAGCCAACGAAGCTAAACGCATCGCTGGTCAGGTCTAACGTTGAATTTCCTTCGACCACAGCGATTAGTTCATCCGCTTCCCCAGCGACGCGGTGGAAGATGGCCTTGCCGCCGGTGCCGAGGGGTGAGGCACCGACGCGGTAAGCATCGGCACTGCCCTTGAGCTGGATGCGATCCTGCTGGCTGGTTTTGAAATCTGTGATCAGGGCGTAGTCTCCGAGACCTTGGCTAGTGCCCTCACCGTCATCGTAATAGACGCTGTTATCGTCTCCCAAGACAAACAGATCAGCATTTTGGCCTCCGTTCAGGGTGTCGATTTCAGCAATGCCGGGGGTAAGACTAGCCTGATTCACACCGATCAGGGTATCCTCGCCGCTTTGCCCCTTGAGGCTATCGCTGCCAGCCAGACCCTGCAGCACATTCGCGCCTTTGTTGCCCTTCAGGAAGTTGTTGCTGCTGTTACCGGTGCCATTGATCGAAGCTGAGCTGTACAGTGTCAGGTTTTCGACGTGCTTACCCAAGCTCCAAGAGACGTAGGCGTAGACCTGATCGGTGCCGCTGTCGGCGTTTTCTTCGACCACATCGTCGATGTTGTCCACAGTGTAAACGTCGTCGCCCAGTCCCCCTCTGAGTTGGTCAAAGCCGAGTCCGCCGTTCAAGGCATCGTCGCCGTCTCCCCCCTCAATCAGGTCATTGCCTTTATGACCGTTGATAGTGTCATCGCCGCTGCCGCCCTGAATATCATCGTCACCGCCGCCACCTTTAATCGTGTCGTCGCCGTCGCCGCCGTCAATGAAGTCGTTACCGTTATTGCCATTCAGCAAATCATTGCCGCCCAAGCCTTGGATGGTGTCATTGCCGCCTTTGCCCTTAATGTTGTCGTCGATTTCGCTGCCGAGCAGAACATCGGAGCCATTGGTACTGGCGTCAATGATGACTAGGTTGGCCGTGTCCTGACTACCGATGAGCGTACCGGTCTGGCTGAATAGCTTAAACGCGATCGCTTCGGTCCCTTCGACCAGGGAATCCGAGGCAATGTCTAGCGCGATCGTCTTGCTGGTTTCGCCGGGCAGGAATTCCACCAGCTGATTGGGTGGGAAAAAGTCGGCTCCCGGACTGGCCGAGCCCTCCGTAGCAATCAGCTCAATCAGATCAAAGTCGTCTAGGTTACCGCTCCGGGTCAGCGTTAGCGTGGCTTGTCCCGCCGTTTCGTTAACGGCGTATTCGGCCTGACTAAATGCCACAATCCCCACATCATTGTCTTCAATTACAAGCGTGGCGGTTTCCTGAGGGCCGACGGCAGTATTACCGACACCCGCCAGTTTCAAGACGGCGGTTTCGGTCGGTTCCGGCAAGTCGTCGTCCAGGATATCAATAAAGACGGTTTTGGTTGCTTCGCCGGGGTTGAAGACGATGGGATTGAAGCCCCAAGGCTGAAGCAAGTAGTCGTCATCCAAAATGGCGGAACCGCCCTGGACAGACAGGGTTACCTCAGCGGGTTCATACAGGGCTCCGGTACGCGTCAGCGTGATCGCAATACCTGCCGCTGCATCACCTTCACCTGCGGTGTAAGTCGTTTGCGCGAACGACACCGCAGGCAGATTGTCGTCGAGAATCGTGACCGTCGTGGTGGCTTGCTCGCCCACTTCAATGTAAGCGTCGTTGAAGTAGCCAGGACGCGGCTCCGTTAACGCGAATGTGAGCGTCTCCAGTGCCTCGGGCATGACGTCATTGAAGATGTCGATCGCAAAAGTTTGAGTCGTTTCTCCGGGTGCGAAAGACAGGGGAATGGGGCGATCGAAGACATCGAAGTCAATCCCCTGCGTCGCTGTACTGCTGGTAAGTGTGATATCAACATCAGCGTGACGGTTCAGGTCGCCGCTGCGATTCAGCGTTACCAGTAGCTGCCCACTTTCCTCATTCACCCAGTACTCCGTTTGGGCAAATTCGATGTAGGCAGCTTGCGCGTCCAGAATGTTGACCGTTGCCTTGCTTTGAGGACCGACTTCAGTGTCCGCAAGCGCTTCGAGCTGCAGTTGGATGGTTTCGGTACCCTCAAACTCCCCGTCAGGCAACACATCCAGGGTGATTGTTTTAGTCTGCTCCCATGGCTCAAAGTAAACGGGCGTGTAGGGCGAGGCTGGGGAATAAATGCCATCCGCTACCTGATAATCGCGACCTTCCTCAGCACTACCGCCGCCCCAGTAGATATCGACCGCTGCGGGCTCAGACAGTAGCCCCGATCGCGTCAGAGTCACTTCCACCTGAGAAGGTTCTGTCGCAGCTGTATCTCCTTCGGCAACGGTGTAGACAGCCTCGGAGAATTCAACGTAAGCAACATCGGCGTCCAGGATCTGGAGGGTGGCGAGGTTTTGGTCACCGATGAAGGTTTTGTCATCCTCACTTACGAGTTCAAAGGCGATCGCCTCTGTACCCTCTCTGTAGGGATCAGAAATGATGTCCAGCACTACCGATTTACTCGTTTCGCCAGGAAGAAACTCAATAAAGGGGTTGACTAGCTGTAAATCAGACCCCAGATAGGCTGCCTGGGGATTTGCCGATCCATCCAGGGACTGCAGCCCAACTCGATCAAATCCGTCTAAATTGCCGCTGCGGGTCAGCGTCAAAACCGCTTGCCCCCACTCTCCCAGCGTGTCTTCATTGGCGATGTACGCCGTCTGAGTGAAGGCGATCGTCCCCGCGTCATCATCTTGGATAGATAGCGTCGTGGTCTGGTTGGGACCGATGGTGGTGGTACCGATGCCCTCCAGCCCAAAGATCGCGGTTTCCGTCAACTCTGGCGTCGCGTCATCCAAGATATCGACGAAGACTGTTTGCGTCGTTTGCCCAGGCGCAAAGAAGACCGGGTTTAAGCCCCAGGGCTCCAAGACGTAATCGTCGCCCGAAATTGCCGAGCCTCCTTGCACAAACAGGTTAACTTCAGCCGCGTCGTACAGGGCTCCTGTGCGCGTCAGCGTCATCTCGAACCCACTGAACCAGCCATTCTCACTGACTGTATAGGCTGTCTGGGTAAACTCTACCGAGGGCACATCCTCGTCAATAAGGCTGATGGTCGTCGTGTTTTGTGATCCAATAGCGACCTCATCGTAGGACAGTGCCGCCAATTCAAATGTGATGGTCTCAAGTCCTTCTACTTCACCGTCTGGGAAGGCATCTACTGTAAAGGTTTGGGACGTTTCGCCAGGCGCAAAATGAACTGGGAAGGGAAAATTGATATTACCAAAGTAGTACGGACTGCGGGTGGCAAAGTCGGCTTCAGGAGTCGCTGTACTATCAGCCAGGTTGACGTCTACATAAATATCGCGATCCAACTGCCCACTACGGGTTAGCGTCACCGCAATCTCGTTGATCTCCCCTTCGCTCATCCGGTACTCGGCTTGAGCAAACTCAACGTAAGCGGCATCATCATCCAAAATGTTGACGGTTGTGGTGCTCTGCGCTCCAATCTGCACATCCGTTGTGTCGCCGCTCAAGCTGCTGAGGGCTAACTCAATCGTTTCGGTTCCTTCAAATTCCCAGTCGGGAAATATGTCGAGCGTGATGGTTTTAGTCTGCTCTCCTGGATTGAAGAACACCTCTAGAGGCAAGCCATCGAAGGGACTGTAGTCGTTGTCAAGCGTAGCGCTGCCCCCGGCGATTTCAACCTTCACATCGGCACCGCGGTCCAGGTTTCCAGAACGAGTCAGGGCAATTTGCAACTGCTGGGGATAGGGATTCACGCCGGTGGCATCTTCTTCGGCAACGGTATATTTAGCCTGCGCGAACTCGATGTAGGGA